>CACWOA010000221.1 GCA_902762395.1 uncultured Ruminococcus sp. | reverse complement strand
TATCACATTGCTTGGCAGTGCGCTTGGTACTTTCGGCGGTATTTTTGTCAACAGCAAGCTCACCGCCTACCGTATTGAGCAGCTTGAGAAGAAGCAAGACAAGCACAATGCGGTCATAGAACGGACGTACAAGCTGGAGGAAACCGTTGCGTTGCAGGAAGAAAAAATCAAGGTTGCGAACCATCGCATTGATGACCTTGAGAGAAAGGCTGGGTGATTAAAACGAAGTTGTCGAATAAGACCTATGATATTTTGAAATGGGTCGCACAATATGTGCTGCCCGCGCTCGGTACATTATATTTTGCGCTTGCTAACATCTGGCATCTGCCATATGGAGAACAGATTGTGGGAACAGTTACGGCAGTGGATGCCTTTTTGGGCGTGCTTCTTGGTATCAGCAACGCGCAGTATAAGGTAGATGTAAACAACGAAACATCGACATAAGCTGCCCGTGTGCCGCATATCATTTTCTAAGCGGAAAACGAAAGGAGCGTTATTTTTTGAAAGAGAAAATCGAAGGCAAAGTTTATGTCGTTACTGAAAAAACGCACAAGAATAGGAGAGTCAAAGCATACAAACCGGTGATGACGCCCGAAGAAAACAAAAGGCGCAGCGAATACGTTACCCAGCGGTGTGCGCAGATTCTGAAAATACACGGATAATACAAACAGGTAAAAGAGGCTTGTAAGTGAAGTTTAATTTGCTTACAAGCCTCTTTTTTGTTTTATGAAAGGAGTCATTTGTGTATGATAGCCGTCTATTGCCGCCAATCTATTGATAAAAAAGACAGCATTTCAATTGAACAGCAAGAGTTATCCTGTAGAGCGTTTACCTTTGGAGCTGCTTACAGAAAATACAGTGACAAGGGCTATACGGGAGCCAATACAAACCGACCTGAATTCGCAGCATTGATGAACGATGTTCAAAATGGTCTGATCGAGAAAGTCATCGTTTACAAGGTGGACAGAATCAGCCGTTCGTTACAGGACTTTGTTGGCATCTACAGCGAGTTTGAAAAACATGGTGTGGAATTTATATCCTGCAACGAACAGTTCGACACTTCGACAGCCATGGGTAAAGCGACTCTGCAAATCATCATGGTATTCGCAGAGTTAGAAAGAAACATGATCCAAAAGCGTGTGAAAGATAATTTCTATGAACGTGCCAAAAAGGGCTTATTTCTTGCGGGGGTCGCCCCATATGGCTTTAAAAAGGTACCGATCGTCATAGAAGGAATACATACACACATGCTGCAAGAAGATGACGAACATCCCGAGCGAATGCAGGCTGTGAGAATGGCATTGTCGGAAGGATGCTGAAAAATCCGGTGTATGTCCGTGCCAACGCGGACGTCTATTTATATTTGAAATCCAAGGGCGCGACCATGAACCAGCCAATCGAAGACTATATCGGCGTATACGGCTGCACGATTTACGGAAATCGAAAAACAAAAACCACCCAGAAATTCACCGATTTGCATGGCGATTATGTGCAGATGAATCTGCACGAGGGTGTTATTGACGCGTTTCAATGGTTGACCGCCCAACATCAACTGGATCAGAACAGACCCGTACACAACAGCGGACGTGGAAAAAACACATGGCTCACAGGTCTTACAAAATGCGGATTTTGCGGAATGGCTGTTTCGGTGGTCAACGGTCAGTCCAACGGCAAAAGATATATGAATTGTGGGGGACGTGTGGGAAAACATTGCTATGAACGAACCCGCACCATAACATTCGATGAAATTGAGCAAATGGTAGAAGAAGACCTGATTGACCATATTCGCCATTTTGAATTCTCACGCATAGAGCAGAGAAAGTCTGTCAGTCAAAGAGAGAACGAACTCAAAATACGGTTATCTTCGCTGGAGTCGGAAATTACTGCCCTGATGGAAAAAATTCCGGAAGCAGGCGACGTGCTGATCGGGTATATCAACAAAAGAGTAGAAGAACTCGACAAAGAGAAAACGAAACTGACAAACGAACTGAATATCGAGAAATCCAAAGACGCAGAGGTGACAAGTCCTGAGGTGGTAGCAAAAGCGCTGAGCGATTGGTCGTCGTTCACCTTCAACGAAAAGAAAATGATAGCCCGCACTTTTATTGAAAAAGTCATGATTTATAACGGTGACATAGACATTATTTACAAGTGATTTTCATTTTTTTCTGCGACCTTATCATCAAGCAGCGTCTGCATGAACCAGTGATGATTGAGATTGACCATCTCTTTCATGCGGGACTCGAGAGGGGAGAGGTCGGGGAGTTTGGATGTTTCACGGACGGTGGCGAGATATTTGTCCTGCACATAGTCGTTGGGGCTGATCTGTGAGGTGAATTCGGGGCGGATAAATTCGGCGCGATAGGATGTGGACTGCGCCCAGGGGAAGCCGTTGACGGCACGGACGGTGGGGTCGCGGTACCAAGGATAGCCGCCGAAGATTTCATCGGCGCATTCGCCCGACAGTGCGACGGTAACGTGCTGTTTGATTTCGTCGCAGAAGAGAAGCAGTGAGGAATCCACATCCGCCATGCCGGGCAGGTCACGCGCGTCTACCGCATGAAAGAGCGCTTTCGTCAGGGCGGGGGTGTCGATTTCAATCATGTGGCTTTCGCAGCCGAGATAATCCACCATCTGCCCGACAAAATCGCTGTCGCTGTTGGGCTGGAATTTGGTGGCCTGAAAATATTTCCCGTTGTCCTTGTAATTGATCGTGAAGGTCCGGAGGCGTTCTCCCCGTTCTTTCAACACGCGGGAGGCCACCGACGAAATCAGACTGGAATCCAGTCCGCCCGAAAGGAAAGTGCCGATGGGAACGTCGGAGACAAGCTGACGGGTGATCGCGTCGGTGACGAGATAACGCACATGTTCGGCAGTCTGCTCGAAGGTTTCGGTGTGCTCGCAATCCTGCAGGTGCCAGTAGCGGTAAATGCGCAGTCCGTCCTCGTCGTAAAAGCCGCAGTGGGCGGGTTTCAATTCCTCCACGCCCTTGAATACACCGTAGCCGGGGGTTCTGCCGGGACCGATCAGCATGATTTCCATCACGCCCTGCGCGTCAATTTCGGGCTGGCGGTCGGTCTGTGCCAGAATGCCCTTGATTTCGGAGGAAAAGACAAACCGATCGTTGTCGATGGTATAAAAGAAGGGTTTCACGCCGATTCTGTCACGGGCAAAGAACAGGCGGCGTTTTTGTTCGTCCCAGATGGCAAAGGCAAAAATGCCGTTGAATTGGTTGACGCAGTCCGAACCGAATACCGCAAAGGCGTTCAGCACCACCTCGGTGTCGGAATGCCCCGTGAATTCGCAGCCGTGTTCCAGCAGCCTGCTGCGCACTTCGGCGGTGTTGTACAGTTCGCCGTTGTAGACAATGACATAGCGGTTTCCGTCGTACATGCAGCTCATGGGCTGTCGCCCGTTTTCGATGTCCACCACGCAAAGGCGCGTATGTATCAGCACCGCCTTGTTGCTCATGTAAATGCCGTTTTGGTCGGGGCCGCGCCGCTTCATTGCGTCCTGCGCCGCGTGGGCGCGTTCGCCTGTCACGCCGCCGGCGGGACAAATTTCTCCTGCGATTCCGCACATGATGATCAACTCCTGTATTGTATAAAATATGCTGTCTTACAATTTCAGAATATGATATTTTGTGCGTTTGGTGCGAGGTTTATTCGGCATTGTATTGGGAAAATATGGCGACCGCTTGGGGAATGAGTTCCGATAAATCGTCAGGAGTGAGTCCCGAATTGTCCTCAGACCAATACATCAGCAGGTTGAAAAACGCGCCGCCGCTCATAAGTGCGAACAATTTGTCCACTCTTGGGTCGTCGCTGATTTTTTCCTTGCAGGTCTGTGTGCGTATATAGGGGAGATACTGATTGAAGGATTCGAGAATAAAATATTCCAGATGATTGTGCCGGAAACATAAAATGAGTTCCCTGTGTTTTTCAAAGAATCCAAAAAATACCAATGCCAGTGATTTCATATTCAAAGGGGCGGGGAGCGTCAGTTCGTTGATGTATTCGCGTACCAAATTTTCGACAATATAGGCAATGACGTCATTTTTGGAGGAAAAGGCGCGGTAAAAGGTGCGCCGTGCCAAATCGGCGTTGGCAGCGATCTCGGATATGGTGATTTGTTCATATGGTTTGGTTTTCATCAACGTAATGAATGAATCCGCAATCCATTTTTTGACATTTCTTTTTGTTTTTCGTGACTGCTCATTACTTTCATTCCACCTGTCACATTTTTATGAGTGATGTAGCACTTTGACTGTATCGGTTGACTTTCCGGTAGGATTCCATTATACTGCAAATGTCACGGTGACGCAAGTGAGACATTTTTAATTTTAGAAAGGTAGGAAGGAAAATGCTGATTTGGCAGAATGAAAGATACCGTTTATTTCAAATCAAATGTTGGGGATACAATTGCTATCTCCTGAAATGCGGCGAAAACAATATACTGATTGACACGGGGCTGAAATGGGTAAGAGGAATGCTGAGAAGGCGGCTTCGCAGACTCAACATTGATACCCTTGCCGCTGTGGTGCTGACGCATTATCATTCCGATCACGCGGGAAATGCGGCGTATATCGCGCGTGAATTTGGCTGCCCTGTGTATGCTTCGCCCGAATTTGCGGATTGGCTCAGGCGGGGAGAATGCCAAATGCCCCGCAGCAACAGTGTGTCGGCTTGGATTGTCAACAGGCTCAGCCGGGGCTTTGGCTTTATACATTGGGATTGCTTTGATCCGATCGAAGATGTGTGGAATATAGAGGAATTGCTTGCCATGGGAATGCTGGGCGATGGGGCGGAGGTTCGCGCGCTGACTGCCCATACGGACGACAGCATTTGCCTTGTCATTGACAAATCAGCCGCGATTGTCGGCGATGCGTTTGTATATTACCCTCCGTTGGGGAATGTAATGCTGCCGTGGGCGGATCACCCCGAGCGAATTGCCGATTCGTGGCGGGAGCTGCTGAACTGGGGCTGCGGGGTGTATTGTCAGGGACACGGAACGCCTGTCAGTCAAAAGGTACTTGCAAAAGTTGTGAGAAAATTGGGATAGAATCGGAATAACAAAATCCGTCGGGATTTCCGTTTTTTGCAATGGAAA
>CACWOA010000220.1 GCA_902762395.1 uncultured Ruminococcus sp. | reverse complement strand
TACAGCATCACATCCGAAAAGAAGGGACTTTCCGCCAACGACAGCATCCGCGTGGCGGACGGCGATATCACCGTCAACGCCGGCACCGACGCGCTGCACACGGAAAATGCGGACGACGCGTCTCTCGGCTATATCTATATCGCGGACGGCACCTTCAACCTCACGTCCGGCACCGACGGCATGGACGCCAGCGGCGCGATTCAGATCGACAACGGTACCTTTACCATCACAACGGGCGGCGGCAGCAGCAACGCCAGCACCAAACAGGACGGCGGCTTCAATGCCGACTGGGGACAATGGGGCGGTCAGTTCGGCGGCAGACAGGGCGATCAGATGCCCGGCGGCAGGGGATTGTCCGCCGACGGCACGCAACTGCCTGTCACACAGACGGCTGCGGCATCCGGCGCGGCAGCGACAACCGCCGATTCGGGCAGCGCCAAGGGCATTAAATCCGACAGTTCCGTTGCCGTCAACAACGGCACCTTTACCGTCGATTCCTCCGACGACGCGATCCACTCCAACAACGCCGTTACGATTGCGGGCGGCTCGCTCGAAATCACATCGGGTGACGACGGCATTCACGCAGACGCCGGTCTCGCCATCAGCGGCGGCACCGTCAATATCACCAAGAGCTACGAGGGCATCGAAGGAGCGTCCATTGCCGTCAGCGGCGGTCATGTCAGCGTCACCGCCTCGGACGACGGACTCAACGCGGCGGGCGGCAATGACCAGAGCAGCATGAACGGTCGCCCCGGTCAGAACGAATTTGCCGCGCAGGACGGCGTTTCCATCCTGATTTCCGGCGGCGTTCTGAATGTCAACGCATCGGGCGACGGCATTGATTCCAACGGCTCGCTCAGCGTTTCGGGCGGTGAGGTCTATGTCTCCGGCTCAACCAACAGCGGCAACGCGGCGCTTGATTTCAACGGGGAAGCCACCATCACCGGCGGCACCGTCATTGCGGCGGGCATGAGCGGCATGGCGCAGAATTTCGGCAGCAGCTCCACCCAGGGCGCCATGCTTGTCAACGTATCCAACCAGTCGTCCGACGGCACCGTTACACTGAAAGACAGCAGCGGCAAGACGCTTGCCTCTTACACGCCCGCCAAAGCCTACAACTGCGTGGTCATCAGCACCCCCGACGTAAAGCAGGGCGCCACCTACACGGTGCAGACCGGTTCCGCCAGCACCTCCGTGACAATGGATTCGCTTGTTGTCGGCGGCGGCAGCGGCATGGGCGGCGGCATGGGTCGCGGCGGTATGAACGGCATGCCTGACGGCGGCATGGGCGGCGTTCCCAACGGCGGCGGGCAGCGCGGCGGACAGCGGGGACACAAAGGAAGAAGCGGCGACAGCACCGATAATTCCCGGAACGGTATGCCCGACAATTCCCAGAACGGTATGCCCGGCAGCTCCTCGAACGGCACGACCGGCAACTCCTCGAACGATATGCCCGGCAGCACGCAAAACGGTATGCCCGGCAGCTCCTCGAACGGTATGCCCGGCAGCACGCAAAACGGTATGCCCGGCAGCACGCAAAACGGTATGCCCGGCAGCACGCAAAACGGTATGCCCGGCAGCACGCAGAGCAACAGCAGACTTTCCTCCGCAGAAGGTACGCATCTGTAACATTTCAGACTAATCTCTTATTCTTCCAATAGCGCAGCCCCCGCACCGATTGTGTGTTCACAACGGTGCGGGGCTGTTGTCTGTGGAAATATTCGCCGGAAAAGATTTTTAACGCAACTCATCTTGCCGGGACGTTTTTTCCATGATTGCCGTCCCTTGCATTTGTTTAAACTGACATCTATGCACATATATCGTTTTTATTCATTTTTCAGTCTTACGCTTTCCCGCTGACGCCAGCGTCCGCTGTTCCGTCAGCGAACGTAAGTGAACGCTTATCATCGCTTCCTCTGTGCCTTCCGGGAATCCGTCCACCGTCGGAGTGCGCTGCCGCGTCACGCCGTCCACACTCCCCATGGCGGTAATGGCTTCGAGATAAGACGACACCTCGCCGGCATACGGCAGAAGCCTCTCCCCCGTCATTTCCTGCAAAGCGGCACAAAGTCCGTAAGCGCCCCAATTGGAAACGGTGGCGATCACGGGATAGGCTACCTCCGTCACACAGGGAGACAGGGAGAGTTCACGGGCTATGATCTCACGGAAGCAGCCCATACCGATTTCATTGCCGCCGTCTCCCACACCTATCGTCAGAATCCCCCGCCGCCGTCCCTCGGCAAACAACGGATCAAGCTTCGCCGTATACGCCGCAATGCTCTCTCCGCGCATATTGGCATAGTCGCCCTGTCCGTTGACGCCGCAGCGTTCAATGGCAATCAGCGCTGCCGGATGGTAGCGGTCCAATAATTGGATACTATGCGCCGCGTCCATATGCAGCGGCACATATTCGACAGTCACGCCTCCTTTTTCAAAGAAGCCGCGGCAGAATTCGTCGGTAATCACCGTGCAGCAAAAGCCCAGCCGACGCAGCGCCTTCGCCAAAAAAAGCGTTCCGGGCGGGCCGTCGGTTTCGGCACATCCCGCGACATAAAAACCCGTGGTCAGCAGCACGTTTCCCCGCTCCGCCCCAAGAAGCGCCGCGGCAGCGCTCCGGCAGTAATCGGGCGGCAGATGCGGGCGCAGCCGTTCCATCCCCCGCGAAGGCTTTCCAAAATGCTGTAAAATCACATCCTCAATCGTCCGCCTGTCCATAGAAACAACCGCGCTCCTTTCACAAAACAAAAACAAAAAACGGCATATATCTGATATCGCTATCATCTATATGCCGTTCTTTTTTCTAAAATCAGTCAGCCGTGTAGGGCATCAGCGCAACGTGACGCGCACGCTTGATCGCTGTGGTAAGCTGGCGCTGATGGAACGCGCAGGTTCCGGTGACTCTGCGGGGCAGAATCTTGGCTCTGTCGGAAATGTATCTTCTGAGCTTATTGACGTCTTTGTAGTCAATCTCCTTGATGTTTTCCACGCAGAAATTGCAAACCTTCTTGCGGCCCTTGCGTCCTCTGCGTTCAGGTCTCTCAGCCATGCGTAATCCTCCTTTGTCATTTCATTGTGTCGTCTGTCAATTAAAAGGGCAGATCATCGTCAGCCACGGGCGTGAAGTCTCCGCTGTCGCCGCTCTGATAGGAACTCGCAGGCTCGCTGTAGGACGGCTGCTGGGCTGCCGGAGCAGGCGGCGGGGTCATCTGATCATAGCGGCTGTAGTCATAGTTATTGCCCTGATAGCCGTTGTCTCTTTTAGGTTCAGCAAAATAAACCTGATCGGCAACGACTTCCCACGCTCTGCGCTTGTTACCATCACGATCCGTATAGGAACGAACCTGGAGCGTACCCTGAAGAGCAACTAATTGCCCTTTGTGAAAATACCTGCTCACAAAATCCGCCGTGTTTCTCCACGCGATGATGTCAATAAAATCCGTTTGGCGTTCTCCCTGTTGGCTGTAGTCTCTTTCCACTGCCAATGTAAAGCGCACCATGGTCACGCCGCTCTGGGTGGTTCGGTAATCGGGTTCGGCAGTGAGTCTGCCCATCAAAATAACACGATTCAGCATTTTTCTACCCTCTCTCGATTACTCCGCGTCAACAGCCGCTTCTTCCGCCGCGGGAGCAGCAGCGGCAACAGGCTCGGACTTCTCGATTCTCTTGACGATCAGGGAACGGAGAACACCGTCGGTGATGTTGTAAACTCTGTCGAGTTCCGCTGTCGAGAGTAGCACCCGACTCGATCATGCTCTTGAACTTGCCGACTACCTCTGCAATGGCTTCATCGCCGTTCTTGCAGGACACAATAAGGATGGACTCATAAGCTTCTTTCATCTTTTCCATCTTTCAGCACCTCCTTCTGGACATATGGCTCCGTTTCTCTCGGAGCAAGGATATCGCTGCGCTTTCTGCGCAACATGAGAATTTTAGCACAATTTTTTCGGGAAGTCAAGTCTTTTTTGCGTTTTTCCGGATTTTTGTGTTTTCGGAGGGATACTTCCTATCCCTCTGTCTTCCCTTCCGCCGCCGGACGGCTATGCCTGTGCGCCCATCTGCGCCTGAAACTCAGGAACCGTCATATGCGCCTCATCCGCCGCCTGGGTCAGCGTCAGCAATCCCTTCTTCACCAGATTAACCAGCATATCCAGCCCGCCTTCCGCGCGACCTTCCTCAAGACCTTCCGCGCGACCTTCTTCTTTGCCTTCTTCTCTGAACTCGGCAATGGTTCTCTCCTCATCATATTCAGTGATACACATAAATTTCACCTCCGCTTTATGCGCCATGAGAAACGCCTTGATCGACGAATCGGATTCCAATTCACTGATAGCGGCGTCAACCGCTTCTTCCAATGTAACTACCTTTTTCCGATGGATACGAACCGATTCCACAAACTTCGCGTAGTCTTCGAGCGGTCTGCACCCCTTCATCAATTCGCTGTTGTGTCCGTAATTGATATTAATCATCGTGACATTGACCTCGATATCCGCCGGTACCTCTGTATCAAAAGCGTCCGACAGACGCAAGACCAGTCTGTCCTCTTTGTCCTCCTGACCGTTGTAAAAACATATGCATTTCGGCGTGGGCGCTTTTTGCTGTTTGGAACTGTACCTGCGATAGTTGTGGTTTTCCTCCACATATCTGCCATACACCATTCCCGCGTAAATCAAAAAACGCATGGGCATATTCGGATTGAAGGAAGCCTGCTGCTCGTACAGATTGAGCGTATCCGCCATAAGAAAAGATACATCGTTTTTCATTCTCATATAAACGGCATTCTCGATGGTGTTCAGCTGGATATCATCCGGATTGGTGTATTGTGAACCGTTGATCGCATTGTACAGACTCAGCGTCCATTCCTTATTCTCAGGATTACCAAAGATAAATTTAAATAAACGGTCTTTATATTCACGATTGGCTGCCATTGGCATCACACATCCTTTCCCGTCTTTATTATAGCATATCCCATGAAAGCAGTCAAGCGGGCTGTGAAATCATTCGGGCAATCTATTTGTAAATTCTTTGTTCTGGCGCTTTACATTTTTTCCGTTATCATGTATAATGTAAGGTATGTAAATTATTAACAGAAAGGCAGACTGAAAAAATATGCTGCAATTTGAAGAATTAATGCTCACACTTCGCAATCTCAAGCCCGATCTTGACGATCTCAAGGAGGCGCTCGGCTACGATACATTAACCCAGGAGGTCGCACAGCTCGAACAGCAGGCGGCGGCTCCCGACTTCTGGGACGATATGGAAAATTCCCAGAAGATTCTCAAGCGCACCAGCAGCCTCAAAAGCAAGATCAGCGCCTTTGACACTATCTTCAACAAGTATGAGGACACTATCGCGCTGGTAGAGCTGGGCGACGAGGAAGAAGACCTCGACCTTCTCGCGGAAGCAGAGTCGGAGGTGGAAGCCATCAGAAAATCCATCGAGGACCTTCGCCTCACCACCCTTCTCACCGGCGAATACGACGCCAACAACGCCATTCTGACCTTCCACGCGGGCGCGGGAGGCACCGAAGCGCAGGACTGGGCGGAAATGCTCTTCCGTATGTATAACCGCTGGGGCGAACGCCACGGCTTCAAAGTCAAGACCATCGACTACCTCGACGGCGACGAAGCGGGGCTCAAAAGCGCCTCCATCCTCATCGAAGGCACCAACGCCTACGGTTATCTCAAATGTGAAATGGGCGTTCACCGCCTGGTGCGCATCTCACCTTTCGATTCCTCGGGACGCCGCCACACATCCTTTGCCTCACTCGAAGTCATGCCGGAAATCGACGACACCGTGGAAGTGGAGATTCGTCCCGAAGACCTGCATATCGACACCTACCGTTCGAGCGGCGCGGGCGGACAGCACATCAACAAGACCGACTCGGCGGTGCGCATTACGCACATTCCCACCGGCATTGTCTGCGCCTGTCAGAACGAGCGCAGCCAGGTGCAGAACAAAGCCATGGCCATGAAGATGCTCAAATCAAAGCTCATTGAAATCAAGGAGCGCGAAAACCTCGAAAAGATCGAGGACATCAAGGGTGTGCAGAAGGAAATCGCGTGGGGCAGCCAGATCCGTTCCTATGTGTTCATGCCCTACACCCTCGCCAAGGATCACCGCACCGGCTACGAAATGGGCAACATCAACGCGGTCATGGACGGCGACATCGACGGATTCATCAACGCCTATCTTAAGGCGCAGAGTCTCAACGCGCTAGGCAGCTTTGAATAACGGCAAGGAAGTGGTCGCACCATGTTTTATTTTGCTCAAATCGCGGCGCTCGCTGTCTGCTGGCTGTTTTACTGCGAACTGTACTGGATCGTGCAGCGCAAGGTCGCCAAGGCCTGCAGCCGCGAATATATCAGAAAACGCAGCAAAACGCTGACCGACAGATTGTTTTTTACCCCCCTCAGCGCCAAAGCGCACCTCGGCTTTCTCTATTACGCCAACATCGCCGTTTTCACGGTGCTGCTGCTGCTCACGGCGCTGCACCTTCTCACCGGATGGATCGGCTTCATGCAGGGATTCATCCGGGTGATGACAACCGTAATGATTCTCCTTCTTGGCTGTGTGGGCGCCTCCGCGTCAGGCGCAAGCACGGAATACCTTTGCACCAATCTCGACATTGTCTCCCGTAAAAAAATTCTCGCCTTGCAGGTGGTTTCTTTCCTGTCAGAGGTCATTCTGATGCTTTTATATCTTTATTTTGCCTGGGCTTATGTGATATGAACTTTCTGTCTTTATAATTTTCGATTTTTTCCATAAAATGCTTTACTTTTCTTGATGAAATATGTTATAATGAGATTGCATTAAAAAAGATGGAGGTTTTGTAAATGAATCTTATCAAAAAACCCTTTAAATCATACAAAGGCGACGGCAAATTCGCCTATGCCTGCTATTCCCTCGAAGACAGTGATTATGTCTTCCCTCTGCTGGTGAAGCTCACGGACAACCGTTACCGCATTCGCTACGACGAGGGCGTACAGGATGAAATCGAGGTAGACGCGCTGCGCAAGCACAACATCAAAAACTGCGAGGTGCTTCTTGTCTTTATGTCCCAGAAGGCGCTTGGGTCTCTTTATTTCATGAAGCAGCTCGAAATGGCGCAGAAGCTGGGGATTTCCCCCTACATCATCTATCTTGACCACCAAACGACCTCCGAGCAGGGTTCACAGCTTTTCGGCGACGACGTCAAGGGAATCCGCGTGGACGAAAGCGACGAAGGCACCTACTTCGACTTGACATATACGTTTAAAACGTATGTCAGAGTATAAATGCACACGGACGCACAAAGGAAATATGCTGCTTCGCGGCGTGTGTCCGGCGCAGGGAAACGAGCCAAAATGCAAGCATTTTGTTCGTTTCCTATAA
>CACWOA010000219.1 GCA_902762395.1 uncultured Ruminococcus sp. | reverse complement strand
ACGAAACCCCCGCCGCGCTTTCGGAATTTTTATAAAAATTCCGAGGCGCGGCGGGGGTGATTTTTGTAATGGCATATTTGCTTCTTTAAGATATTATCATACGGTAATATAAACCCGGATTTCATCTAAATCAGACAAAGCTTGGGGCGAGTAATATATGTTATTTGCCATTTTTTTTCGCTCCGAAATGTGCTCTTACCTCGTCCTCTGAAAGCCAGCCTTTTTCTTCTCCGGTCTTTCTGCCCTTTTCCAGTTCAAACATCAATTGAAGTTCTGCTTTTGTCCTCTCAAAATTCTCGTATTCGTCAATGGCTATAATCGCATAACGTCCCCGTCCGTTTTTGGTCAGATACACCGGCGAACCGACGGCAACCTCCTGCAATACCGCGGGATAATTCCGTAAATCCGATATCGGTCTGATGTTTGGCATACCATGCACTCCCTTTTTATGATCGCTGTCAACTCTATTATATACTGATTTATCGTAAAATACAATATAAAATTTTACGATAAATCTGCTTCTTAAAATGATTTTTGGGGGCAAAACTTCCCTCAGTCGGTGACATTGATGTTCCGCTCTCACACATAAACCCCCATACAGAATTTGACAAAGCATTTTCTGTATGGGGGGGTGATTTGTATTATTCCTTATCCTTGGTCAGTTCCTGCAACACCGCAAAAGGCGCTTCCTCGTAGCGCGCAAAGTCAAAGGTGAAATAGCCTCTGCCGCGCGTGGTCTGGCGCATATAGGTGGCGAAGTCCGCCATCTCGCCTTCGGGAACCTCCGCGATCAGCTCCTGCAAACCGTCCGCCGCCGAGTTCATGCCCAGCACGCGTCCGCGGCGCTTGTTGAGTTCGCCCATCACGTCACCCATGTTGTCGTTGGGGACATAGGCGTGCAGTTCTCCGACAGGCTCGAGCAGCACGGGGCTGGCCTTGGGAATGCCGTTCTTAAAGGCGAGGGAAGCCGCCGTCTTGAAGGACATTTCGGACGAGTCCACCGGATGATAGGAGCCGTCATACAGAGTCGCCTTCACGCCGACCATCGGATAGCCCGCGAGGGAACCGGTCTTCATGCAGTCCTGCAAGCCCTTTTCGACCGCCGGGAAGAAGTTCTTCGGCACAGCGCCGCCCACGACTTCCTCGGCAAATTCCAGACCGTCTTTGTCGCACGGCTCAAAGCGGATCCACACGTCGCCGAACTGACCGTGACCGCCCGACTGCTTCTTGTAGCGACCCTGGATCTCCACCTTGCCGCGGATGGTTTCGCGGTAGGCAATGCGGGGCTTTTCGACCTTCGCGTCGGTGCCGAATTTATTCTTGAGTTTGGAGATAATCACATCAATGTGCTGCTCGCCCTGACCGCTGACGATCATCTGGTTGGTTTCGGTGTTGGTGCCGAAATGCATGGAGGGGTCTTCCTCCGACAGACGAATCAGACCCTGCGCGATCTTTTCCTCGTCGCCCTTGTTGACGGGAAGCACCGCCATGGAAAGCGAGGGAGCGGGATAACTTACGCCGTCGAGCGTGACGGGACGTGCGGGCGCACAGAGCGTGTCGCCCGTCACCGCGCCGGAGAGTTTCGCCACCGCGCCGATATCGCCCGCGCCGATGCAGTCCGCGTCGATCTGCTTCTTGCCGAAGGGGATATACAGCTTGCCGATCTTGTCGGTGCTGCCGGTGCGCATATTCATGAGCATGCTGTCGGGGGTGATTTTGCCCGTGACAACCTTGAAGTAGGACAGCTTGCCGACAAACGGGTCGGCTACCGTCTTGAAAATGACCGCCGCGGGAAGCGCGCTGTCGCTGACCGCCAGTTCCACAGGGGTGCCGTTCGCGTCCGCGCCGACTTCGGGAGTGGAATCCGCCGCCGAGGGAACCAGCCAGCTCATGCCGTTCATAAGCTGATCGACGCCTTCGCCCGTGGCGGTCGCGCCGCAGTACACCGGCGTGATGCTGCCTGAACGAACGCCCTGTGTCAGACCCAGAATGTATTCTTCAGGGGTGAAGTCCTCACCGGAGAAATACTTCTCCATGAGTTCATCGTCCGTCTCGGCAATGGCTTCGCTGATAGCGGTGCGCAGACCCTCCAGACGGTGTCCCATATCGGGCATAGGCACTTCCTCCGCCTTGGTGCCGTTGTAGCGATAGGCCTTGTACTCGAGAAGGTTGATATAGCAATCCACCTCGTGACCGTTCATGTGAGGCACCACGATCGGGCTGACCGTGGGACCAAAGGCAGTTTTGAGCTGCTCAAACACTTTATAGAAATCCGCGCTCTCGGAGTTGAGCTTGTTGACAAAGATAATCTTCGCCATGCCCTCCTTGTTGGCTCTGGCATAGGCCTTTTCGGAACCGACCGCCACGCCCGATTTGCCCGAAATGGTAATCAGCGCGCAATCCGCCGCACGGAAGCCCTCGGCGACCGCGCCTTCAAAGTCGAAGAGCCCCGGAACGTCGATCATGTTGAACTTGACGTTCTTCCATTCCACGGGAGCCACCGCGGCGGAAACCGAGCATTTGCGCTTGATTTCTTCGGGGTCAAAATCGCACACCGCCGTGCCGTCGGAGGTCTTGCCCATTCTGTCGGTCGCGCCGGAGATGAAAAGCATCGCCTCGACCAGCGAGGTCTTGCCGGCGTTGCCGTGACCGGTGACGACAATATTCTTGATCTTATCGGCGGGGTATTTGGAAAGCTGCTTCAATTTAAACTACCTCTTTTCAATTCGCGTTTGCTGTAAAAAATTTAAACGGCTGACTGTTACCTATATTTTATGAGGATTTCAACCATATATAACACCGTTTGTTGAACATTATAGCACACCTATTTGTAAATTTCAATAATTTTCCTCCATACATTTATATTTTTTTATATTTTTTAACATTTTCGCATTTACAACTGGCAGTCAAAAGAGAGACATTCCTCATCCGGGCAGCCGGTGTGAAAATCCACATGAACCGACCGCGTCCCCACCGGCACCTCAAAGGCGAGCCATCCGTCGAAATCCTGTCCCGCGTAAAGCATCCCGTCGAACACGGTGAAATCCTTGATCGTTTCCTTGCCGAAGCGCAGCGCTTCTTTCTGTCCTTCTTTGCAGTCGATACCGCCCGGCACGGCGTAGGCCTCCACGCAGGCATAGCTGCTGAACACAATCGTATTGCCGCGGTTGCGCAGCGTCAGCGGAATGAACACATACTCCCGGTCGTCGCTGCCGGACGGCTTGTGAATCTTCGGGGGACGTTTTGCCGTTTTTGGCGCTTCCGCCGCCCAAACGCCCGCAGCCCGCCATATACAGCAGCATTACGCCCGCCATCACCAGCATCAGTCCGCGCAGCACCCTTGCCGCGCTGCTCCATCGTTCCGTCTGTACCATTCTTCGCACACCCTTGTCAAATGATTTTAGTAGAAAGAAATGGATTTCACTTTGCAAGAGACCCTCCTCACAAATTCATGAAAGTCCCCCAAAATGAAATCCTTTCTCTACCATATATATTAGGAAATGTCAGTTTTATGATGACATCCGCGATGGACGGAACATTCTATTGTAGAAAATTTATGAAATTTTGGCGTGTCCGGGATGCATTATTTCTTCTTATAATATTGACAAGAAGTTGAAAATATGGTAAAATTGCAAGACAGTATCGGTAAATCGGTGAAATGTCGGTTTCCCGTTCACAATTTGTCTGTTGCATGAAAATGGCTGTTCAGATGAAAGGAGCTTCCCACATGAAAAAAGTATTGGTTTGTCGTGAAAAGGACCCCCGCGAGACACGCGTGGCTCTGATTCCGGACGACATCAAAAAGCTCAGCGCAATGGGCTTTACCTTTAAGGTCGTCAGCGGAGCGGGCGTGAAAAGCGGCTTTACCGACGCGGCATACGAAAAGGCCGGCGCACAGATCATTCCCGACGAAAAAGCGGGCTACGCTGACAGCGAGATCGTGCTGCGCATCATGAAGCCGGACAGCGCGGAGGGTCTGAAGTCCGACACGCTGCACCTGAGCTACCTCGATCCCTTCAACGAGAAGAAACTTCTCCACGAGTTTGCGGACAAGGGCATTCAGGCGGTTTCGCTCGAAATGATTCCCAGAACCACCCTGGCGCAGAAGATGGACGTGCAGTCCTCCCAGACCTCTCTGGCGGGCTATGTCGCGGTTGTCAACGCGGCGGCGCGTCTGCCCAAGATTCTGCCCATGATGGTCACTCCCTCGGGTACCATTAACCCCGCGAGAGTCTTCGTCATCGGCGTCGGCGTGGCAGGTTTGCAGGCGATTGCCACCGCCAAGCGTCTCGGCGCGAGAGTGGACGCGTTTGACACCCGTCCCGTCGTCGAGGAGCAGGTCAAGTCCCTCGGCGCGAGCTTCGTCAAGATTGATCTGGGCGAAATGGGGCAGACCGAACAGGGTTACGCCAAGGAACTCACCCCCGAACAGATTGCCAAGCAGCGTGAGGGTCAGGCCAAGGTCTGCGAGCGCTCCAACATCGTCATCACCACCGCCAAGGTCTTCGGACGCAAGGCGCCCCGCCTCATCGGCAAGGACGTCCTTGACCGCATGATGCCCGGTTCCGTCGTGGTGGATATGGCATGTTCCACCGGCGGCAACGTCGAAGGCTCCAAGCTCTTTGAGGAAGTCATCACCGACAACGGCGTGATCATCATGTCCGGCGACCTTCTCGAGCGTCAGGTTCCCTACGATGCTTCCAAGATGCTCTCCGGCAACTTCACCGCTTTCCTCACCCATTTCTACAACAAGGAAGCCGGCGAATTCCAGGTCAATCTGGGCGACGAGATCATGAAAGGCTGCCTTCTCACGCAAGGCGGCAAGATCATTCACGAACGTTTTAAGGAGGACTAAACTATGGCCATCGGCGAAATCATGCTTTTGATTTTTGTTTTCGTTATTGCGGGCTTTCTGGGCGTGGAACTCATCTCCAAGGTTCCCTCTCAGCTTCACACCCCGCTGATGTCCGGCACCAACGCCATTTCGGGCATTACCATTGTCGGCGCCATCTCCGCGACCGCCATTGCCGTACACGTCGGTCATGGCTGGATTGCCACCATCATGGGATTTCTTGCCATCGTGTTCGCGACCATTAACGTCGTGGGCGGTTATCTCGTCACCGACCGTATGCTCGGTATGTTCAAGAAGAAGGAGGACAAGAAACAATAATGAACGTCACTGAAATTACCAATGTTTTGATTATTGCGCTTTACATGGTTTCCGCTGTCCTGTTCATCCGCGGCATCAAGTTGCTGGGCAAGGCGGACACCGCCCGCAAGGGCAACCTTCTTTCCTCGGTCGGTATGCTGATCGCGGTCGTGACCGTTCTGGCGGAGAAGGACGTCAGAGATTCCTTCACGCTCGTCAATTTCCGATACAACGGCTATCTCTACATCGTGGCGGCCGTGCTGATCGGTTCCGTCATCGGCGCGATCTGGTCCAAGAAGGTCGAAATGACCGGTATGCCCCAGCTCGTCGCGCTGTTCAACGGCTTCGGCGGTCTGTCTTCGCTTCTCGTAGCGCTGACCCAGTATCTCAACGACACCCATGATTCCAGCACCTCTGTCGATCCCTTTACGGGTGTAACCCTCGGTCTGACCATCGCCATCGGCGCGATTGCCTTCACCGGCTCTGTCGTGGCATGGGGCAAGCTCTCCGGCAAAATGTTCAAGAAGTCCGTTGCTATCCCCGCCAAGAATGTTGTCAACGCGATTCTCGCGATTGCCGGTCTGGTGGGCGTGGGTCTCTACGCCTTCAGCGGCGCCAACACCCAGCTTGCGCTCATCGGCATTGCCATCGTCACCGTGGCTTATCTCATTCTCGGTCTGACCATGGTCGTCTGCATCGGCGGCGGCGATATGCCGGTTATCATCTCCCTTTTGAACGCTTTCTCCGGTCTGGCGGCGGCATTCGCAGGTCTGGCGATCAGCAACTCCGTGCTGGTTGTCTCCGGCTGCTTGGTCGGCACCTCCGGTCTGATTCTGACACTCATCATGTGCAAGGCGATGAACCGCACGCTCTACAGCCTTCTCTTCGGTTCCTTCGGCGCGAAGACCGCCAAGAAGGGCGCGGGCAGCGACAAAGAACCCAAGTCCATGTCCGTGGAAGACGCTTACCTCATTCTCGAAGCCGCCAGCTCGGTGGTATTCGTTCCCGGCTACGGCATGGCTGTCGCACAGGCACAGCACGCTGTCAAGGAACTCGCCGACAAGCTCGAAGCCAACGGCGCGGAAGTCAATTTTGCCATTCACCCCGTGGCAGGCAGAATGCCCGGTCATATGAACGTGCTTCTCGCGGAGGCCAATGTCCCCTATGAACAGCTCAAGACCGCCGACGAGATGAACCCCCAGATGGGCAACACCGACGTGGCCATCGTCATCGGCGCAAACGACGTTGTCAACCCCTCCGCTGTGGACGACGAAACCTCCCCGCTCTACGGTATGCCGATCATCAACGCTTACGAGGCGCGCACGGTCTTCGTTCTCAAGCGCGGCAAGGGTACCGGATTCTCCGGCATCGAGAACCCGCTCTTTACCAACGACAACACCGTCATGCTCTACGGCGACGCGAAGCAGACCGTTTCCTCCCTCGTCAGCGAATTCGACGAAGGCTGATATTATTCGGAATGCGGAATTTTCTCATCAGGATTTCGGAAGGAATTCCACGCCGCGATTGACATAACAAATAACGCCCCGGGCGGTTCCCTTTGGTGGGAATCACGCCCGGGGCGTTTTGGCTCATATGATGAGTGACTGCCGCATCCCGAAAACATCCAAAAACTGCCCTGACGGGAGTTCCACAGAGGAATATCCCGTCAGGGCAGTGCGGTTTATTTTCGGTCATCCGGCATCATCCGAATCAAGTGCCTTGCCGGTTGGCTGTGACAATCACCTGTTCGTTTGTCTGCTCGGGATAATGTTCCTGTACCCATTGCGCAATCAAGGGATTGCTTTTGTCAAGAATGAAAATATAGTCAGCATTCCATTGCTCTCGGTCGGTTTTTTCATTGACGTTAATCACATCCACCGCTTCGCTCAGAAACAGGTATTG
>CACWOA010000218.1 GCA_902762395.1 uncultured Ruminococcus sp. | reverse complement strand
CGGTAGAAGCGGTAGAATTCCTCCGTCTTGCGGTCGAAGAAGGTGCGGCTGAGAATTTCTTCCGGCGGATAGTCGTATTTCTGGTGGTAAAGTCCGTCCTTGCTGCGGAAATCAGGAATGCCGCTCTCGGTGGATACCCCCGCGCCGCCGAAGAACACGATATTGTGGCTGTCCGTTACCCATTGCTGCAGTTGATCGATTTTTTCTTGCGTTGTCATGATTCACGCCTCCATTTCATAGTGATTCCTGTTAAAATGCCGTGCCGTAGCTTGCCAGCTTGTAGCCGTTATCGCCGTCCGGCACCAGATAGCCGCACAAGTAATTCTCGCGGCTCCACTCGCCGTCCGGTGTGCCGTTGGGAATCATAAACCGCTCCACATCCTTGGGGTCGGTGGGTTTGATATCAAAGGTCACATCAAAGACAATTTCCTTTTCATCAAAGGTGCGCTCAGCGACTTCTTCGATTTCTTTGATTTCCTCACGGGTGTAAATTTTGATATGGGTAAACACCACTTCATCATACGGCTTTTCGTAGATGGTTTCAAATTCCTCGCGCAGCAGCTTTTCCACCCATTCCTCATCGGTCAGCACAGCCGAAGCGCTCACCGTATCGGAATGGCTGACGTTTCTGTTGTCCTTCTTCCCGTCACCGCAGGCGCAGATACAGACCGTCAGCGCGGTGCAAAGCAGGATAGCCGCGATTCCGGACAACGGTTTTGTGGTTTTCATCATCAGACACGCTCCTTTCCAGTTACATCTGATTTTTATAATCCCAGGCAATACAGCAGAACCGCCTGCTGCACTTCCATCAGGCAGGATTTAAAATCGTAGTTCACAAAATATTCCTCTTGGCTTTCCAGCACCTCCGCCGAAACCTCCTCGCCCCGGTAAAACGGCGGGCAGGGATTCAGAATGCCGTTGTCGGTCAGCCGCATGATATCGGAAGTGACCTGATAGTCCGAAAAATCGGGCAGTTTGTCGGGAGTGAATGAGTCGGTGCAAATGACATTTCTGCCGGCTGCCGCCTGCCGCAGGTCGGGTATCTGCCTGACGCCTTCCATCGCGTAGGACGGCGGACAGCACTGTACCAGATCGAAGCCGAACAAATCGGCGGCTTCCTTCCACGCCAGTCCGATATTGCCGCCTGCGCCGACAAACAGGATGTTCAGCTTGGCAATGTCCCCGTATATCTTCGACAGCGCATAGCAATCCGACAGCACCTCGCAGGGGTGATTGATGTCGGTCATGGCGTCGATAACGGGGATATCCGCATGTTCCGCCAGCCGTTCCGTCACGGCGATGTGTTTGTGCCGGACAACCAGCGCCGCCGCCCAGTTGCTCAGATAACCCTCCACGTCGCGCAAATCCTCTTTCTTATCCAGCGCCGACGGCGGAAAGAGAATGCTCTGTCCGCCCAGCAGGTGAATGCCGCGTTCAAAGGTCACGCGCGTGCGGATGCTCGATTCGGGGAAGAACAGCACGACGGTTTGTCCCTCCAACACTTTCGGGTATTTTCCCGCGCGAAGGGCATCCGCCATTTGGAAAACCTGCCGCGCGTCATGTTTGTCCCAATCGCTGAGACGAATCAGATGTTTCATCATTTTACCGCTTTTATTACGCATTAAATTTGCAGTCCTTTGCGCTCGTCGCAGCCGAGCATGATATTCAGGCATTGGATCGCCGCGCCGGACGCGCCTTTGCCGAGATTGTCGAACTGCGCCGAAACCACGATGCGCTCATCGTTGCCTGTCACGACAATTTTCAGACCGTCCCAGCCCGCGAGGACATTGCCCGCCAGCATGCCGCCGTAAAGGTCGGCTCCGCCTGTTTCATCGACTTTGATAAAGGGCTCGCCCTTGTAGTAATCGGCATAAAAGGCGGTAAGTTCCGCGACATTGCGGCACTTATTGAAAAATTCGGTATAGAGCGGCACCGACACCACCATGCCGCAGTAATAATCCGCCACGATGGGCGAAAAGAGGGGCAGTCGGTCAATGCCTGTGACCGCTTTCATTTCTTTGAGGTGCTTGTGCTGCTGGGTAAGGGCATATTCACGGGGCGCGTCCAGTTCCGGTTCGCGGGCGGTCGCGGAATATTCCCCGATCATCTTCTTGCCGCCGCCGCTGTAGCCTGTGAGCGAAAAAGCGGAAACGGGATAATCCTTAGGCAGAACGCCTCCCGCGATCAGCGGATAAACCACCGAGATAAAGCCCGTGGCGTGGCATCCGGGAACGGCGACGCGCTTGCCCTGCCGGATCGCCTCACGGTGCGCCGGAGAAAGTTCCGGGAAACCGTAGGCCCAGCCGGGTTCGGTGCGGTGCGCGGTGGAAGTGTCGATAATGCGGACGGCTTCGTTTTCGACCAGCGACACCGATTCCTTCGCCGCCGCGTCCGGCAGGCAGAGGAAGGTGATGTCGGACTGGTTGATAAGGCGCGCGCGTTCGGCGGCGTCCTTGCGCAGTTCACTGTCGATATACAGCAGTTCAACGTCGTCACGCTCCTTGAAGCGGTCGAAAATGCGCAGTCCGGTGGTGCCTTCGCTGCCGTCGATGAAGATTTTCGTTTTTTGGGTTTGCGTTTTTTCCATGTTGTTCAAGTCCTGTCTGTTTGATTTTTTTGTGTTTTTATGAAAAAATATGAAAAAATATAAAAAATAATCTATGTCAAAGATGGCGGTCGATATAACTTCTCACCACATCCCAGAATGCGTCGTAATCGTTGTGCAGCGCGAGCTGTCGGTAAACGGCTTCCCTCGCGTCGTCCGGCGTATCGGGCGTGATTTCTTTTAGCAGCGCCGCCTCCTCCGACAGACCGCAGCGCCGCAGCGCGTCCAGAAGCCTTGCGTCATAGTCCCGGTCGAGTCCTTCCATTTGCAGTTGCGTATCATAATCAATGACGGCAATCACGTCGCTGACCCATAGGGGATAGCGCGACAGTTCTTCCCTCACTTCGGGAAAGGCGTATATCTCCGCCATTGCCTGCAAAAAATCATCCGCACTGCCGTGACCTTGCAGGGCTTCGTCTATAAAATTGTGCTGCATCCCTTTGCCCTCCTTTGCTGTGGGTCAATCGAAAAAGGCTTATAGCAGTCCAAACAAATATCAAGACAAGTTTGGCGTGGCGGTTGGCGCATGACTTCGTTGTCGTCCTTGACTTGCGCCAGCAAGCCTGCGTCCTCCGCCTCGTCCTGCACCAACCGCCGCTGCCTCCTTTTGTCCCGCTATTTATTTGGACTGCTATAATTACGGGGCATGGTCAATTGGAAAGCGCGGTTTCGGGTCGGAACGACCGCCAGATCGGCAGTCCGAAGCCGAAGCCGAAGCAGAGCAGCCCGCCGACCGCCATCATACATTATGCCGCAAAGCACATACCCGTTTCATAGTGAAACAGCAGATCAACTGCCGCCGAGAAAAGCGAAACCAGCCCTCCCGCCAGTCCTCCGCAGACACAGCATCCGAAACCCATGATGACCTGGCTCTTTTTGAGTCGGCGGTCAAGTTTCCGGATTCTCTGCGAAATCAGCTCCACAATGCCTGTCAACACCGACAGCGCCGCCGCCGCGTTGAGAAGAAACGCGGCGGACAAAATCACCGTTCCCAGTCCGTCCGCGCCGCTGAGCAGATAAAGCGTGAACCCCGCAAAATACAGCAGCCAGCCCACATCGGAAATCAGACCCAGCGCCAGCCATTTTCCATCGGATAATTTGGTTTCAACCACCTCCTGTTCCGCATCGTTTTCAAAAGACGGGTCAAGATACACCACTTCGTCCGCGATTTGCCGGAGGAAGGTATCGCTTCCCGTCGGCAGCACCACTACCGCCCCGCTGTCGGTGAGCTGCCGCAGCGCCTGCACCAATCCCTGCCGGCACATCTGCGCGTAAAAAATACTCGGTCGATACGGGGCAAAAAAGATTTGCTTATGCTGCGCATATCCCAAAGCCGCCGCCGCCCGCCAGCGTTCGCCGCTTAATTCCACAAACCGGCGGTCATAGCGTTCCGGCGTTAACTGAAAGCGGTTTGCCACGGACGCAAACGCTTCCTGCTGCTGTCCGTTGGGAGAAACCGCTGCCAACGCCTGCCGGATGGACGGTCCTGCCTTTCTTTTACCATAAGGTTCCTCTGCGGGTTCCAGATTCCAGCTCATTTCGCGCAGATCGTTTTGCGACAGCGGTCGGTCGTCCCGGAAGATACGGATACCCCCTAAATCCACCCGACCGCCCAGCAGGTAGGACACATATTCGCACCCCTGCCCGTATTCGCTGACCAGTCCGTACAGCTTGCCGCCCCGGAATGTCAGGTCGCTGTAGCGCCACCAGTCCTCCCGCTGTGTGTCATACCCGTCGGGAAACCGGCAGGTAGAAGTGTCAATGCGAAGGGTAAACTCATTCATACCGTGTCATCTCCTTGCGGGATGTTTTTTTATGACTGTCACTTCACGCCGCAAAAGGCAAGGAACGAACCGTCTATCAGATCACCGTTCGCTTTCACATTCTGCTGCGCGATTTCGGGGTAATATTCCAGCTCATGGATGATGATCGGCAATTCTTTGCCGAATTTCTCCGTGAGAACTTTTTCCTTATGAATCTGTTTCACAATCGACACCAGTTCCCGGACAAATTCCCCGGTAATGTACGCCGTCCGCGTATAGGTCAGATCATCGTCCCACGCCGGGTCGTCATCCTCATAAAAGGGAAGTTTCTTTTTGACAAGCCATTCCCTGACGGACGCGGCGGTCTCCCCCGTACCGAAACAAAGGAAATCATTCTGGAGCCAGAACGCATAATTCCACCGTGCCTCCGCTTCATCATACGCGCGAGGCAGCGACTCCCTGTATTGACGTTCCGTATTGTAACCGAGGGTAACGGTGGGTTTGCAGGGGTTGTCATTTTCGTCATAGACAAACAGCGACAGCGCGTAAATATCGGGCTCCGTCCATTCATTGATACGGGAAACAATCAGATTTTTCAATGTCTTCTTCATGGCAGAGTGCATCGCTCCTTTTTCCTTTTTTTCAGATACTTTCCAAAACCTCTTTCAGAATCGCCATGCCCGCGTCGATCTGTTCATAGGTGATCGTGAGAGGCGGCAGGCAGCGCAGCTTCGTCTTGGCGGTCAGCACCAGCAAACCCTTATCGAGCGCCGCTTTCAATACATCCGCGGCGGCAGCGCCTTCCAGTTCCGCGCCGAGCATAAGCCCCAGGCCGCTCACACTCCTGACACGCGGCAGGGCTTCCAGCGACTGACGGAAATAGGCTGCTTTGCGCTGCAATTCATCCATAAAGGCAGGGTCGGAGAGCCGCTTCAATACCACCAATCCGCCTGCGCAGACCACGGGATTGCCGCCGAAGGTGGAACCGTGGGTGCCAGGCGTGAGGACATCGGCGTATTCGCCGCGCGTCAGACAAACGCCGATCGGCAGACCGCCGCCCAGCCCTTTGGCGAGCGTCACGATATCCGGCTTCACGCCGAAATGCCCGGCGGCGAGAAGCTTTCCGGTGCGTCCCACGCCGGTCTGCACCTCGTCGGAAACGGTGGCAAGGTCATATTGCTTGGCAAGGGCGAAGATCTCGTCCACAAAGGACTGCTCCAGCACATTCACGCCGCCCTCGCCCTGAATGAATTCAAACATGATCGCACACACGCTGTCGTCAATGGCTTCCCGCAGCGCCTCGATGTTGTTGGCCTCCACATATTTGAATCCCGGCGTAAAGGGGAAGAAATAATTGTGAAAATGATCCTGTCCCGTGGCGGAAAGCGTGGTGACGGTTCTGCCGTGGAAGGAATTGACCAGCGTGATAATGGTGGTGCGGTTGGGGTCGCCGTATTTGTCAAAGGAACGCTTGCGGGCGATCTTGATGGCGCATTCGTTGGCCTCCGCGCCGCTGTTGCCGAAAAAGAGCTTATCGGTGCCGGTCATGGCGGTGAGCCTCACGGCAAACGCTCCGGCGGTGGAATTGTAGTAATAATTGGAAACATGCTGCACCTTATGCGCCTGTTCACTCACCGCGTCCGCCCATTCCCTGTCGGCGTAACCGAGGGAATTGGTGCCGATGCCGCTGCCGAAGTCGATGTAAGTTTTGCCGTCCGCGTTGCTGCCCTGCCCGCCGCTGCCGCTTTCCAGCGCCAGATCAAGGCGACCGTAGCTGCCGATGACGGCGCTGTTATATTGCTCGATGATTTCTTCGTTTTTCAAGGGTGTCACTCCTATGATGGTCTTTGTATTGTATATTTGTATAATTTCAGTATAGCAAAATATTGACAAATAGCAAGAGGTATTGTATAATAAAAGTGCAAACAGAGTGTCCGACAATAGACGGCGCTCCATTAAATAAGGTTTTTTCTAAAAAGAAATAACCGCTTTGTTTGGAAGGCGAGGCGGTTATTTCTTTTTATTGTCGGAATACTCCATGATCGCAACGACCAGTCCGACGATCTCCACGATCAACGCCGTGAACATCATCATATCCTGGTATGTAACCATATCGCATCACCTCCGATTCCTTTGACAGAACCGGAACGACA
>CACWOA010000217.1:858-4689 GCA_902762395.1 uncultured Ruminococcus sp. | reverse complement strand
CTTTGATAGGAAATTAGGCACTGTGAGGAAATAAGATGAAAAAAGACAAGTCAGATTGTTCAGATTATTTTTGAACAGTGCCTTACTCTTCGGGTTCCTCTTCGGGTTCCTCTGCGTCTCCCCTATCTTCCTTATCTTCCCCATCTTTCTCTTCCGCTTCCGTTTCGGTGTTTTCATCATACGCATATGCTTCGTCAGCCTCGTCAACCGACAACCGACGGCGATATGCCAGCCAGCCCCCGCCGACCAGCAGCAACAGCGCGCCTGTCACCCACCAGACGGTATGCCACGCGCCGCACTTTCGCTTGATTTTCAGTTGGGAGCAATCGGCAAAGGCGTTTTCGTCCATCACCACCGCGTCGGGAAGACGGATTTGCGACAGGTGGGAGCATCCGCGGAACGCGTCGCCTATAAAGACCAGCCCTTCGGGAAAAGCCACGCGGCGCAAGGATGTGCAGCCGTTGAAACCGCTGTTGAGATAGAGAAGCGAATCGGGCAGCTCCAGCACTTCAGCAAACGCGCAGTTGTCAAACGCGCCGTTGATGACCACAATTCCCTTGGGAATGTGAATCGTAGAGAGCATATTGCTGCCGTCAAACACATCCCCCAGATAGGACAGCCCTGTAGACCATTCGATCTCACGGATGGCGCCGCATTCGTTGAAGCTGCCGTCGCCGAGTTTTGAGACGCTGCGCGAGAATGTGACCTTGCTGAGAGAGGCGCAACGATGAAAGCTGTTGTTGATCTCGGTCACTCCGTAGGGGAAAGAGATGCTTTTAATGCGCGGACAGGAGCAGAACACATTGTCGAGCACCTGCACGCCGCCCGACAGCGTTACCGTTTCCAGATTCTCGCAGTTATTGAAGCTGCCCTCTCCGATGGCAACCACGGAAGGGGGAATGGTAACGGAGGTGATTTTTTTGTTTCCGGCAAAGGTATCCTTATCAATCGCGGACACCGCCCTGCCGTTGATTTCTTCGGGAATCTCAATATCCCGCAGATTACCGGTATACCCGCAGACCGTCACACCCTCGATTTCGCCCGAAAAATTATAGAGAAACTGATCGTCGGAAATATACACCGTCCCGGTGTCCCGTCTGGCATACACTTTGTCGTTGCTGACATACTGTGAATCGGCATGAACGCAGGGAACGACCGCCAGCACCAGCACAGCGGCTGTCAGCAGCGCGGTGATTTTTTTCTGAAAAAGAGCGTTTGTCGGCATATTGTCACCTTTCCTTTATTCCACCACGGTGGCGATAAATCGACCCATGCCACTCAGGGAAATATCCTTCTTCCCTGCCGCGACCAGCACCGATTCGCCCTTGCGCATGAACATTTCGTCATTGTTCAGATTGAGCGTGCCTTCGAGCATCAGCAGCGAGACAAACGAACCGTCCGGCGCGCTGAGCAGGGCGCTTTCCTCTACCTCCCACAGCGAAGAGGCAAAATATTCGCACCGTCCGAGAAGCGTTTCATAATGTCCGTCGATGGCGGCACGCGGCACCAGAACGCCCGCGGGTACGGTGGGCGGCGCGGTAATGGTCACATCCAGCGCCTGCTGGATATTGAGCGGGCGGCTCTCGCCGTGTTCATCGACGCGGCAATAGTCATACACGCGGTAGGACAGCTCGGAATTCTGCCCGATCTCCACCAAAAGGATATCCCTGCCGATGGCGTGAATGGTGCCGGGTTCGATGTAAAAGGTGTCCCCTTTTTTTACCTCGAAGGTATTCACAGAGGAAATGAGGATATCGTCCTCAATGCGCTTGCGGAAATCCTCGATGTTGATTTCGTCCTTGAAACCGGAGATCAGGTACGCGCCGGGCTGACAGTCCACCACATACCACAGTTGTGCCTTCCCCCAATCATTGCTGACGGTGCGGGCATAGTCGTCGTCGGGATGCACCTGCACCGAAATATCGTCCATCGTGTCGATGAATTTAATCAGCAGAGGGAAACGGTCGTATTTGGCGCAGTTGGAACCAAAAAAGGCGGGATGTTCGGCATAAATCCGGGAAAGAGGCAACCCGTCCCATTCGCCTCCCGATACACAGCACACCGCCTCTTCACGGCAGGAGAGCATAAGCGCCTCGGCGGTATGTTCATAGGGCGTATCAAGCAGAAATTCGGTTTGCAGCCGCGTACCTCCCCAGATCAGATCGCGGAACGCGGGTTTACATTTGATGAAGTCGGTTGTCGCCATAGCGCAATACCACCTTATCTTGCGGAAAGCGCCGACACACAGCCGCATGAAGGCAATACTTTCCTGATTATCACCTGCATTATAGCATATTTTGAACGAAAATCCAACAGATAAAATCGAATTTTTTGTAAAATTTCAGGAATTTTGAGAAATATTTCCTGCCGTCCGCCATCCTTATTCGTATGAAAAAACCGGTACGGCTTCCCTCTGCGTGAAGGAAAGAACCGCCGTACCGGCTTTGTCAACGATCTCAGATTATTTTTGAACCGTTCCTAAGGCACTGTGAGAAAATAAGATGGACAAAGATGACGCAGGATTTTTCGGCTATGACAAGGCGGAGAAGCGCTGGAATACTTGGTGTATTCCAAGCTTTGACAACGAAGTCAGAGCCGAAAAAGACAAGTCAGATTGTTCAGATTATTTTTGAACAGTGCCTAAGGAAACTCAAGGAAACTCACTTGCCCATAATGGCATTGGCCGCTTTTTCATATGCGTCGAGCCTTGCGTCAGCGGAAGCGGGTGTGCCGACGGCCGCCGCATAGACCTTGATCTTCGGCTCAGTGCCGGAGGGACGGACGATGAAGGAACCGCCGTTTTCCAGCTTGTAGGCCAGCACATTGCTCTTGGGTAGCTTGATCTCACTCTCGGTGCCATCCTCAAGATTCTTCATGACCGACAGCTTGTAGTCGCTGACGGAAATCACCTTTTCGCCCGCGATTTCGGTCGGGGCATTGCCGCGCAGACCGTCCATCACGCCGTTCATGAACTTCATACCCGACTCGCCCTCAAAGGCATAGTTCAGCAGGCGGTTGCGGTAATAGCCGAATTCCTCATAGATTTCGTGCATCACATCGAGAAGCGATTTGCCCTGCTTCTTGTAATACGCCGCCATTTCACAGATCATCATAGAAGCGACCACCGCGTCCTTGTCGCGCGCATAAGTACCGCAGAGATAGCCGTAGCTCTCCTCGTAGCCCATGATAAAGCGTTCTTTTTCACCGTCAGCCTCGAGCCAGCCGATGATTTCGCCGATGTACTTGAACCCGGTCAGTACCTTGCGCAGTTCGCAGCCGTACTTCTCCGCGATGCGGCTGCCCAGATCGCTGGTGACAATCGTGTTGACGCATACGGGATTCTCGGGAAGCGTCCCCTGCGCCTTGCGGCAGGAGAGCATATAATTCATCATGAGCGCGCCCACTTCATTGCCCGACATCAGCGTGTAGCCGTCGTCGGATTTCACCGCAATGCCTACGCGGTCGCTGTCCGGGTCGGTGGCGAGAAGAAGATCAGGCTGCACCGTCTCCGCGAGCCTGAGCGAGCATTCAAATGCCTCCCGGATTTCAGGATTCGGATAGGGGCAGGTCGGGAAATCGCCGTTGGGCTGCTCCTGCTCGGGAACCACTGTCACATCATCAATGCCAATCCGCTTCAGGATGGCGCGCACCGGCTTGTTGCCCGCGCCGCAGAGAGGCGTATAAATCACTTTGAGACCCGCGTCCCTGCAAAGACCGGGATTGACGGCCGAAGCCTCCACCGCGTCAAGGAAGCGTTCCACGAGCGACTGGTCGATCCATTCGATCAGACCCTGCGCCATAAGCGCATCGAAATCGCCGCGCTTGACGTCA
>CACWOA010000217.1:0-847 GCA_902762395.1 uncultured Ruminococcus sp. | reverse complement strand
TTCTGCATACAGGCGTAAACCTCGCCCGCCGCGCCGTCGGTCATCTGGCAGCCGTCGCCGCCGTAGCACTTGAATCCGTTGTATTTGGCGGGATTGTGGCTGGCAGTAATCATGATACCCGCGGTGCAGTGAAGCTCGCGCACCGCGTAGCTGACAATGGGCGTGGGCTGAAGTTCGGTAAAGACATAGGCTTTCACACCGTTCATGGCGAGCGTCGCCGCCGCGCACTTGGCAAAATCCGACGACTTGTGACGCGAATCGTAGCCGATGGCCACCGCGTTGACGCCGCCCTTTTCCGTAAGATAATCGGCCAGCGCCTGCGCCGCCATGCTGACTGTATAAATATTCATCCGGTTGGTACCCGCGCCAAGCACGCCGCGCAGTCCGCCGGTGCCGAATTCCAGATAACGGTAGAAACGGTCGCTGATGTCATCGTCCTTTCCCTCCACCGCTTTCAGCTCGGCGGCGATATCCTCCGCCTCCGCCTTTTCTCTCCAAATCTGATAGAGCTTCATTTCCTGCTCGGTACATGCCATATCCATTGGCCTCCTGTCAATGATTTTTTTCAATAATAATAACGAACAATATACACATCCGTTTATTCATTTTATAAAATACCAAATTAAGTAAAACTAACGATATTATAGCTCATAAATGCAATTTTGTAAAGCACTTACTTCATGAATTTCCTAATTTGCCCGAATTTTCCGCACTATCCACATAAAAATGAGATTATTTTTTACACCCATTGACATTTTTGCAATGGTCTCCCTTCCAAACAATCGGTTCCGAATGGGATAATGTACCTGCATCCGGGGAAGAATAAGGGCGAAAGGAGCTGACAAAC
>CACWOA010000216.1 GCA_902762395.1 uncultured Ruminococcus sp. | reverse complement strand
GCTTTGATCGCGTCGCGGGTAAAGGGACCGTAGTAGCCTGTGATGTCCTGGTCATAATAGCCCAGCGCCGTCAGCCTTTCCTGCATCCGGGTGACGACCTCGCCGCTCATGCCGCCTTCATACGATTTGTAGCCCGTTGTGGCGGTGGTCGTCGGCTTCTTGGTGGTGGAGCGGGTCTGCGTGGCGGAAGCGCCCTTGGAAGTCGTTGTCTTTTGGGTGGTTGTTTTTTTGGTCGTGGTTGTCTTTCCGTTTTGCTTGGCTGTGGTTGTCTTTTGGGTCGTTTTTTTGGTGGTCGTTGTTGTGGTCTTTTTCCCGGTTGTGGTCTTTTTCCCGGTCGTCGTCTTTTGGGTGGTGGATTGTTTCGCGGTGGTCGTTTTTTCGGTTTTCGCGGTGGACGTTATCTTTTCCGTTGTCGTTTTCCGGGTTTGTGTGGTGGTTGTTGTTGTCTTTTCTGTCGTGGTTGATTGTTGGGTGGCTTCGGTAGTGGTCGCCGCCTCGGTTTCACGCGACGTCACCGCCTCTCCCGTCATGACGGGCGTCTCCGTCGTTGTCGTCGCCGCTGTGGTGGTAGTCGTCTTCCTGACCGTCGTGGTCGTGGTGGTCGTCGTGGTGGTCTTCTTGGTGGTGGTGGTCAGCTTGCTTGCGTCAACCTCTCCCTTGAGCGCGCCGGACTTGCCGAAATCATAGGTCTTGCCGTCGATTTTGACCGCGCCTACCACAAATTCACCGTTTTTGTAGTAATATTTGCTGCCCCGGAACTCGTACCATCCTGTCGTAGGATAGGAAAGATAGCTGATTTTAAACCATTTCCGCCACGGGCTGTAATAGCGCGAATTCATCGCGGAATAGACGACATTCACCTTGGAATTGCGCATATCAATCGCCATGTCCACGCCGTCCTTGTTCTTGCCGACATACACGCCGGCGTGTCCCTCACACCACAGCCCCAGACCGTGAATGCGCGGCATATCGCCGGTGCTGCCGTTGACAGAGGAAGCGTTGAGCAGCGCCTTGGCGCCGCCGCCCTGCCCGTTGCAGTAGGAACGGATCAGACCGGAACAGTCCACCCTGCCGGCGCTGGAGCCGCCGTAGGAATACGTCCATCCCTCGTTATAGGCGCGGAATGCCCACTCCGCCATGCCGATGCCTGTTTTTCCCTTCATCGCGGCGTAGGCGGGAATCTCCGCCCATCCGGCAAAGAGCATCAGTGCCAGGCAAAACGCCGCCAGCGGTCGTGCCATGCTTTTTCCTTTCATTTTTTTATATCGTCCTTTCTTTTCGCTTTCATCCTGTATCATCCCGCATCATCCGCATTTTTGGGCGAGATTTTTGATATCTGTCTCAAAAATTTCATACAATGCCTTTAATTCCTCATCCGACACCGTTTTCATGAGCGTATCATGGGTTTCTTTGTCGTCCTTTTTGTAAGAAGAAAAATCCACCGAGGTGAAGGCGACCGCACAGGATTGCTCGCCCTGCTTCATCATGACGCTGAGCAGCGTTTCGGAGGAAACCGTGAGCGAAAGGGAGTCATAGGCGGCTTTTTTCTCCTTTGACGGTTCGTAGCGCACAATGGTAAAATCCCCCAGCGTGCTGTCGGAGAACTGGTAGATCGTCAGCTCGTCGTCCACCGTCTTACAGAGCGCCAGGTTCTGCGCGTAGCCCTCGACCGGTTCATAGCCGTAGTCCGCGAAAACAGACGCCTGTTTTTCGTAATCCGCCAGCAGCTTCGCCCGCAGCGCGAACACCTCCGGGCGCTGCGCCGCTTCGCCGCTCACGGCAGCGCTTTGGGATCCGGCGCCTTTGCCCCATTTTTCCGTCACCCTGTCAACAATAAAAAACAGCAGTGTCACAATGATCAATACCCCAACCGTCGGCATCAGCACCTTGTCGAAAAAACGGTTCATCCGCGCGACTTTGTCGATACTCTTTTGCTCCTTTTCGGTGTAATGCAATCCATCGCCCCACATCATACAAAAATTAAACCATCTTTATTCAATTATTATACATTTTCCATACCGATATTTCTATAGAAATAATGTAAATATTTTTTCAGAATGCGTACATTGTCATGTTTTCTCCAGAATTCTGCGGCATTCCTTTCCTACCTCTCGTGGATTTTTAAATCGGTTCTCCGGTCGGAAGGCGCACATTTTCAACAACACACGGTTGATGTGGGGAGAAACTCCTTCTATCGGCGGTATCGGTTCGCCCTTCATGCGCCGCCCGATCGCCTGATACACCGCGTCGTCTTCCATCCGGTTGCAGGGAATCGGGCAAAAGGGCAGCCGCCCGCCGCTGAGCAGCCGATAGGCGGTAATGCCCAGCGCATAGATGTCCGCGCGGCTGTCGCAGGATTCTCCGCGCCACACCTCCGGCGCACAATAGCCCCGGCTGCCGTATTCCACGGATGCTCCCGCACGACAGACGCTGCCGAAATCGCCGAGCTGCCAGCCATTGACCGCATGATAAAAAATATTGGACGGCTTGACGTCGCCGTGTACCAGCCCCCTGCGCCGCAGCAGCGCCAGCGCTTCGCTCACGTCGGCGCACATTTGCAGCGCCGCCCGCGTGTCGGGATGCAGGTCGGTGCAGCAGGATAATTTTTCCGTTAAAAGAAGAATTTCCGCACGCGTCCCCGACTGCCGCACGCCCCAGCCGCGCAACGCCACGGCATGAAGGCAGCGCTTCATCAGAAGCCCTGCTTCGATTTCGCGCAGTCCACGTTCCCAGCGCGCGTCTCCCCTGTCGCAGCCGATGACCTTGACCGCAAAAAAAACAGCCGGATCCCCGCCGTTTGTCTGGTAAGCGGTGTAGATCCGGCTGTCGGTGCCTTGGTGTATGCATTCAGCGAGGCGGTAACGCGTGCCGTTGATCACAACGTCACCGCCCGGAGAAAGATGGTTTTGAAAAAGCTGACCGCTCATCGTTTGTCGTTCTTCACGCTGCGAAGCACAAGGGTGCTGATGATGCAGAATACCGCGATGGTCAGCAGGATAATCCCCCACGCGCACAGGAGATTGACCTTGGAATGGGCATACAAGGCGTTGCGGTTGAGATCGTAGGCCTGCTTGAGCATATCCTCCGACTTGTAGCGGAGCGACAGGTTGTTCCACAGCACGCCGTTGAGATCGGCGGTATTGCTGAACGCCTGCATTCCCCAGCGGCTCACGCAAATCCACGACAGCACCTCCGTGACGCCCTCTAAATTGAACAGGATGCCGGAGAAGAGAAGCTGCGGGATAAGGATGATGGGGGCAAACACCATGGCGCGGTCGGTATTTTTGACCAGCGAGGACACCAAAAGTCCCAGCGACGAGGACGACACGGTGATAAGTACCAGTGTAATCATCATTTCAATCAGCGAATTGTGGAAGATCACTCCCTTTTCGGGCAGGCCGATGGTCAGTGTGAAGACCGTCATCATGAGTCCGCACTGTACAAGCGCCAGCAGCGTCTGCACAGCCAATTTGGAACAGATATACGAACTGAGCCGAACGTCCGACATGTATTCACGCCGCACGATATTTCGCTCCTTACAGACCTCCTGGATGGAGTTCATCAGACCTACCCAGATGCCCGCGCAGGACAGACAGAAAAGCATGGACTGCGCGTCGTAGTAGGATTTAAAAGTATTGTCCACCGTGACGAATGAGAAAAGGTACGCGATCAGCGGACCTTGCAGCAGGAAGAAGAGAAGCCGCATTTTATCGTTCCAGATCAGGTTGAAATAGCGCTGCGACAGCACCGTGAACTGATGGAAGAAGGATTTGTGATGCTCTTTTTTCAGTTTCTTCCTGCGTTCTTTTTTCTGCTCGGCAGTGAGTTCCGG
>CACWOA010000215.1 GCA_902762395.1 uncultured Ruminococcus sp. | reverse complement strand
GGCGGTTTTTGAGAGCGAGCACAGCTCTATAGCGCACTCCCGCGCGCCTTCAACAGCAAAGATAGAGCGCGGGCTGTCGTCCTCGATAAACGCCTCATACGCCGTGTCGTAGAGAATGATCGCGTCGTTTTTGAGCGCATAGTCCACCCAAATTTTCAGCTGTTCGGCACTGTAAGCCGCGCCGGTCGGATTGTTCGGCGAGCAGAGATAAATAATATCCGCGCGCACGTTTTCGTCGGGCATGGTGAATGTACCGTCCGCGCCGACGGTCACATTGTCGCCGCTGGTTTCGCCCTTGGCGGAAATCCACTCGAAGGTGTATTTCATCGCGTCGTAGTCGTCGGGAGAAGCCGGGTCGGCAAAGCGGCTGACGTTTGCGTGCTCTCTGTACCAATTGGTATCAGCGGGGTTATAGGTGATGTCGCTCTGCTTGCCTTGCAGCTGATACTTCACCTGATAGAGCGGGGTGTAGCTTGCGCGGAGGATGACCGGATGACCGGGCATGGTGAACTGTCTGTTGCCGTCGTAGCTCACACCGCCTTCCGCCACCACCCAGTCGGCTTTCTCATAGCCTGTGACCGGGTCGGGCATATTGCCGGCGGGCTGCACGGTATAGAGCGTGTCATAGGTAACGGACTCTCTCGACAGTTCGTTGCCGTCCTCATCCTGATAAATGACAGGATAGCTGCCAATGCCAAAGGAGCCTGTGATGATCACGTTGCGTCCCGGCATGGTGAAGTCGTCCGCATACGGACTCCATCCGGAGAAGGTGTAGCCATCCACATCGCCGATTCCCTTGTTGAGCATCGTCACACTGTCGCCCTTGTGGAACTTGGTTCCTGACGGGTACTGCTCGATCGTCACGCCTACGGGCGTCTCGCCCGAAATCTGATAGGTCACGGTGTACTCTTTATAGGTGAATGCGCCCTCGAATTCCACCGGCTTATCGGGCATGTTGAACTTGCCGTCATTGACGGTCACGCCGTCCGTCTTGCAGGTCCATCCGGTAAACTTGTATTTTTCGCTGTCATAGTTGGTGCCGTCCACAGGAACAGACTTCACGTCAACATCCGTTTCATACGCATGCGTCTCTTCGCCGGGCGCGGTATAAGTGATGTCAGTCGCGCCGTCCGGCTTGGTGAGTGTGTACGTTACCGGATTTTCGACAAGCGTCCACTGTGCCTGCGCGGTAGCGCGATAGGTCGTCGTGTCGTCCACCTGGACGAACTTGTCAAACGAGAGGGTCGCATTGCCGGAATTGTCCTTGTCAAAGGTCACGGCGGCGTCTTCTTTGATCTTCCAGCCGTCGAAGGTATAACTCTTCACGGCGGGTACAATGCCGCCCGGAGCGGGTTGCAGGCGACCGCCTGTCAGCTCGGTGTAAGTCTTGCTTTCGGTTGCGGGGACAGTGCTGCTTTTCACCGTCGCGCCTGTCGGGGCATTGACGTCGTACACCAGTTCATAGGTGTTTTCCGCCCACTGCGCCACAGCGGTGGCAACGCGTTCGCTGTTGAAGAGCGCTTCCTGCACCGTGCCGTCAAATGTTGCTTTTCCGAAATCATCGGCGCTGTACGTCTTTTCCACATGGGGATCGGAGGACGTATTGGTGATTTTCCAGCCGAGGAAAGTATATCCGTCCGCTTGCAGCTTTGTCTGCTCAACGGTCACGCCGTTGGCTCTGAAATCCGCCCATATGATATCGTCTCTGGTGCCGGGCAGTGCGGGAGAAGAAGCGCTCAGCGCGGAAACGATGCCCTTGTCGTATTGCAGGGTGTAGCTGTTCACTGTCCACTTGGCTTTATAGGTTACATTGTCATTGACCGTGATGGTGCCGGTGACAGCATAACCGCTTGCGGGGGAAACGAGTTCCCACCCGTCAAAGGTGTGTCCCGCGTAAATAAACGCGCCTTCTCCGGTATTATCCCAGACGGTGTGGCTGCTGCCGTAGGTGAGATCGTCAAACACCTTATCCGTCAGCGAGGTTCCTTCGTCCACTGCGCGGTAGCGGTGGCGGTCTTGCCGTCGTTGTCGAAATTCTCAAACGGAACCTTATCGCTCGCCCGTTTGTTTCCGTCCGTGACATTCAGCTTCCAGCCCTCGAAGGTGTAGCCGGGTGCGCTGGGTTCAGCGGCGGACAGGGTGTAGTTGCCGTCCTTGACCGTCGTGTAGAGAATGCCGCTATCGGTAATCGGTTCAGGCATCGTTCCGGCGGCGGCGGTCACATCGCCTGTGTCATACACCAGCGTGTACTCGTTCTCCGTCCACTGCGCGGTGGCGGTAGCGGTGAAGGTGCTGTTGTCGAAATTCTCATACGGAATCGCAGCGCCCTTGGGCTTGTTCCCTTCCGTGACATTCAGTTTCCAGCCCTCGAAGGTGTAGCCCTTCGCGGCAGGTACGGTATCGGACAGCGTGTATTCGCCTCCGCCCACCTGCGCATAGGTCAGATTTGACGCGTCGGCAGGCATTTCGGCGTTCACATAAAATTGCTGTTGAAACGGCTGCCAAAACGACGCCGAAAATATTGAAAATATTCCAGAGAAGGTTGGATTTTGAATGGAGGTTCAATAGGGCCACCTTGTAGATGGTATTGCCCGCCTGTATGACGTCTTCGGTCTCGTTGATTTTCCAGCCCGCAAAGGTGTAGCCCGGGGCGGTGGGTACCTTGTCGGACAGCGTGTAGTCGTCGTCCTTGAGTGCGGTATAAAGAATCGGGCTTACCGTGAGCTGCGCAGGCATATTGCTTACCGTCGCGCCTGCGGGAGCGTTTTCCACATATTGCAGCGTGTACTCGTTCTCGGTAAACGTGCCCTGCAGCGTCACGGCGTTGTTGGGCATTTTGAAGGATTTGGCATTGCCGTCCGCGTCCTTGGTAATGTCGGCGTCGGGTACGTCGCCGGTTTTGACATCCCATCCGTCGAAGGTGTAGCCTGTCGCGGTCAGCTTGCCGGCAACGGTGTAATCGTCCGTGTAGGGAATCTGTGCCGTTGCGGGAAGCGTAACGGACGGCTGGTTGTCGCCTGTCAGCGTATAGGTGACAGCATGCTTGTCGCCTTCCCATATGGCTTTATAGGTGACGTTGTCCTTAACGGTGATTTGGTTGCCTGAGGCAATCAGGTTTGAACTTCCCTGCGTTTCAAATTTCCCGGGATAATCCTTACCCGTGGGGGAGACCAGCTCCCAGCCCTTGAAATGGAATTTTTCCGGCGCTGTAAAGGGACAACTGGACCGAACGGTATGCGTTGAGTTCGTGACGGTTTTGTCAACCACATCCGTGCCGGGGACATTGGTACCATTCGCCTTACCGGGCTGATAGGTGACGGTGTTCTCCCAAATCGCGTAAACCTCGTAATCGGTCTTTGTGAGATCGGTGAGCTTGACGGTAGTTGTTTCTGTTGTTGAGTCGGACTCTTTCGCCCAACCTCTCAGGTAATAGAGGTCATTGCCCTCGCCGTCCTGTGCCGTACAGGTGCGGGACGGGAAGGTGTAGAGGTAATAATCTGTCCACCCCGTAATTTGATCCGGATTATCCGGATTGCCGTGAATCGGCTCCTGATTCTTATACAGCGTGCAGTCCGCTATGGTAAAGGTCTGCGTCACCGCGTCCTTTTTCAGAGAATTTTGCGGTTTGGACGGTTCAACGCTTAAACCGTACTGCTCCTTGTTCGTCTTGTAAGTCAGTGTGTAGACCCTGGGAACCAGTTCGCCTCTCAGCACAACGCCGAATGAGGGCATCGAGAAGGATTTTACGTTATCGGTGTACTCTCCCTCGATGAGATTGCCGTCTTTATCCTTCTTCTGCTCGTAAACCCTGCCGGCGATATCATTCACCGTTTTTCCGTCGGGAAGGGAATCTGTATCAATTTCCCAGCCGTTGAATAACGTGTAGCCCGGGAAGTCCGAAGCCGTCAGCTTATCCTCCACAGTGACGGTAGTTCCGGAGCCGTAGGACTTGGTTTTATATTTGTCGCCGTACTTTTCGTCAGACAAATCGACCGCGCGTTCCACACCGTCGTCTTTTACCACATTGCCATCCGCATCGAGATAGACCGCCTTGTAGGTCACTACCGGCAGATCCGGCTCCACCAGGAAGGTGTACTCATAAAAACCGGACTGGTTGTTGAAGGTGAACTTTCCCACGGCGTTCTGACGTGCGATTTCAACCTTATCCGTATCGTCATTGTCATATGTGCCGGTGGGCTGGGACAGCGAATAAAACAATTCGCCGATGGAGATTGGGACCTGATCATCACCCGGGTCACTCGTATTGTAACTGAATCCCCATTTCTTGTTTTCGTTTTCTTCCATCATCCAGCCCATGACGGGAAGATATTCCCGGTCTTCATCCGGCGTTTCGTCATCCCCGTCATTGGAATACATGGGCGCTCGGTTGTCATAATAATTCTGCTCACTTGCGTCGCCCGCCAGATAAACGCCTCTGCCAAAGAATTCGCTGAGACTGTCCATTTCCGGATTAACGCCGTGCCAATTGTATGTGCTGATGTAGGTGTACTTAAACGCGGCGTGCGCGTCCGCGTAATCATACTTGATTCTCACCGCCAGCGGCGTGCAGTATCTCATGTAACCGTCGGCTTCCGTCGGCGTGAGCTTATCGCTGACCGCAAAAACTTTGATAGAGGTATCCATCGAAGCAAAGTTCATGCCGCTCCGGGCTGCGTAAGTGTTATCAAAGTCTATGCTTTCGTACTTTGTCTCTTCATTGTCTACCAAAAGGCGGACATACGTCTTATATGCTTGGCTTTTGGGAATCGGAAGGGTCACCGCATTCTGCGAAAACCAGAACCTGCCGGTAGTGCTTTTGACCAGCGTGGTTTCGGAATAAGGGGTATCCTCGCCGTCCAGTTTCTGATAAGCGTCCGGATCAAAAGGATCATATCTCGTATAGGTAGCGGTGTAGGTTCGGGCAGGTTCGTCATCATAGTAAAAATCCTTCACAGATGCGTAATCCGATAAGGTGCTTTGCCAATCATCGCCCCAATTCAAATAACTCGGAAAGGGCTTATCATCCCCTATATAGAAATACCATGAACTATAAGAAAAATAAGACTCTTCAGCCAATGCACTTGTATCGTCTTTGTCAGCATCATTTAATGTGATCGATCTTAGATGATTCTCTATGTCACTTATGGATTTATAGCGAATATTAGTCGATTCATCGATGCCATACGCATCCAGCAAAGCGCCCAGCGTCGTGGAACCCATACAGGCAATCAGATCGTAGTAATGATATTCATCATCTTCGTCGTAAAAATCGGCATATTTATTTACATAGACATATACTTTCTTCGCCTTGTAGCTATCCGACAGCGGCGTGTTAGGCGTAATGCTTCCATTGTCAAAAGCTGTCCTTTTTTCTTCATCATCATAGTCGCTGCAAATAAAAGAGCTTCCGTCATAGGTAACTTCTTTGTCCTGATAGGGGATTTCCGTATCGGTCTGGATGCGCCAGAACTGCACTTTTATCTGCGAGCTGCTGTCATAATCGCGATACTCGTAACTGTCCAGATAAAAATGCGGTATGTTTACAAACCTGTAATGAGCGTCCTCCGCCAGGGCGGTAATCGCCATCGCAGAACCGACGCCTACCACTACCATTGACAGAAGAAACGCTATTAAATGCGTGGGTTTTTGAAAAAATCGCCTGATTTTGCTTTTCATGAAACCATTCAGCCTCCCTTTAGGTGGGTTTGTTTTTCTTTTTTTCATTCTTTGTTTTCCCGTTTGAAAATGAAAAATTCCCCTATGTGATCATATAAATTCATCTCCCCCTATACTAATGCGTAATGCGTAATGCGTAATGAATGCTCTGATTGAGCGCTGTCTGAGCATTAAGCTGTTTTTTCTCAGCAAGTGCGTTTTTTAATGCGCCATTAACAATTTGTAATGCGTGATATGTGTAATTCTTTTGCAATAAGATTCATTCTGCCATAATTACGCATTACGCATTACGAATTGAATTAATTGTGCTGTGATTTTGTTATAGACATAAGTATCTTTAATAATTCCTGACAATCAGGATAAATGCTACGATATTGCTGCTCGGTAAGATAATTGGTTTCGTATAATAATTCAAGCCAATACTCTGTTTCGCTTGCTTCTTTCAGTGCAATATTCATTTTTGCATAAAAATCAGCCTTGCTTTGACCTCTTACCGCTTCTTTAACATTTGCGCCAATGCTTGTTCCGCTCCGCAAAACCTGTTTTGACAAAACAAATTCTTTTTTATCAGAGATCAAGAACTGGTACAATTTAATGATTCTGACAGCGAACTGTTTACTCTTATTGACAATAACATTGTCTCCCGCCCGTTTCTCCCCCATCATCGTGCGTAATACGCAGTACATCACACATAGCGCTTCGTGCGTAATAAATTACGCATTACGCATTGCGCATTACGCATTAAAACGCGTCCTGTCCCACGTCGGTGACGGTGGAGGGCAAATCGACGGGAGCGAGTAAGCCGCAGCCGTAAAACGCGCCGTAACCGATGGATTCGGTACCCTCATGCAGGGTCACGCTTTGCAGCGCGTCGCAATAGGCAAAGGCGTAAATGCCGATGCTCTTCACGCTGCCGGGTATGTCAGCCGCCGTCAGCGAGTGACACCCGCAAAACGCCATATCCTCGATGGTCGCTACGCCGCTGCCAAGCAGCAGCGTTTTGAGATGGGGACACTCGCGAAAGGCATTCGCACCGATAACCGTCACGCTGTCAGGTATGGTGACGCTGCGCACCGCGCGGCTGTATTGAAACGCTCTCTCGCCGATCGCCGTCACGGGCTTGCCGCCGATTTCCGACGGAATCGACACATACGCGGCGGTACCGGTATAAGCGGCGATCGTCACGCCCGTCTCGTTTTGAACATAGTCAAACGACACATAAGCCGCCGTCGTCGTCGTTGTGGGCGCGGGCGTGGTGGTCGTGGTCGTAGGTATTGTCGTGGTTGTGGTGGTCGTAGCGGCGGTCGTGGTCACAGAGACGGTCGTTGTTGTCGCGGTCGCCGTCGGCGGATGCGCGGGCTTTTTCATGTTGAGCGCAACGCCCGCGATGCCTGCAACGGCGGCTGCCGATACCAGCCCGACGCCGAGCTTCGCCAGCAGCGTGCCGCTCGCAGCGCCCGCGGCGCCTGCCGCTGCGGCAGCGGCGGAACTTTTCGACGCGGGCGCCAGCGCCGCAAGAATGCTCGCCAGAATCTCCGGACTGACGGCGGCGCTTCCCGCGATGGGCGGCAATGCCGCTCCCGCGTGCAGTCCGCTCTCCTCGATTTCCCTTTTGAGCTTTTCGCGTCCGTAGTGCAGGCGGCTTTTGACCGAACCAACCGGAATATGCAGCATTTCAGCGATCTTTTCGATCTTCATATCTTCATAATAAAAGAGAATCATGCAGACACGCTGATTTTCCGGGAGATTGTTGACCAGCGTCCAAAGCTGGTCGTTGGTGATCGACTGCTCCACGATATCGTGCGCCGACAACTCAAGCTGCCACTCTTCAAAATCATCCTCGGCTACGTTATAAAGTGTTGTGTCATATCGCAGTGACTTGTCCTTGCATGAATCACGCCACTTGTTGAGGACAATGCCCCGGAACCAATGCCAGAAATTCCCTTTATTGTCAAGATGGTGGAGGTTTTCAAAAGCGGCAATGTAACTTTCCTGCAAAATATCCTCCGTCTGCTCCCTGTCATGGCACAGACCGAAGGCAAGCGAATAGGCGCGGGCATAGGTGTCCTTGTAAAGCGCTTCAATCGCGCCCTCGTCGCGATTCATGGCCAGCTCCACATTTTTGATAATGTCAGATTTTTTCATATTCATTCACTCAAAGCGTTTCCTTTTTGATCGTTTTTGATGGCTTACGCCGTTATTATAGCAGAACCTTTCCCATCCGTAAATAGTAAAATTTCCCTTTTCCATAAGTAAGTTAGAAATTTTTACTATAGAAGTTCAAGATGAAAGATGAAAATATTGACGATGTTTTTTGTGCATTTTTTATAATCCGGAAAATCAGGGCATGATGACAAATGTCAGCCGTCAATCGTGTCAACCGTTTGTTGATACCTTTTGCATTCCGCATGATTGACAATTGACGCAAGAAGATTTAAAATAAATAGAAAGACCCGGCTTTGTGCCATACAAAATTTTTTTGAAAGAGGTAATTTTCCCATGAGAAGCGATATGCTGAAGGAAGGTCCCTCCAGAGCGCCCCACCGCTCTCTGCTCAAGGCTCTTTCCATCACCGATTCCGAAATGCAGCGCCCCTTCATCGGCGTTGTCAACTCCTACAGCGAATACATTCCCGGTCATATGCACCTGCGTGAGATCGGAGAAGCCGT
>CACWOA010000214.1 GCA_902762395.1 uncultured Ruminococcus sp. | reverse complement strand
CTGGGACGCGAGAAGTTCCTTGAGGAAGTATGGGATTGGAAGCGCGAATACGGCGGCAGAATCGTCAACCAGCTCAAAAAGATGGGTTCCTCCTGCGACTGGCAGCGCGAACGCTTTACGATGGACGAGGGCTGCTCCAAGGCGGTTACGGAAGTTTTCAACAAGATGTATGAGGAAGGTCTGATTTACCGCGGGGAGCGCATCATCAACTGGTGTCCCCACTGCAAGACCTCCATTTCCGACGCCGAGGTGGAGTTTGAAGAAAAGGACGCGTTCTTCTGGCACCTGCGCTATCCGCTGACCGACGGCAGCGGTTATCTGGAACTCGCCACCACCCGTCCCGAAACGCTTATCGGCGATACCGCCGTGGCGGTTCACCCCGACGACGAGCGCTATAAGCACCTGGTCGGCAAGACCGTCCTGCTGCCGCTGTACAACCGGGAGATTCCCATCGTCGCGGACGAATACGTTGAGATGGACTTCGGAACCGGCGTGGTGAAAATTACGCCCGCCCACGACCCGAACGACTTTGAAGTGGGTCTGCGCCACGATCTGCCGGTCATCAACGTGATGAACGAAGACGCGACCATCAACGAACAGGGCGGCAAATACGAGGGCATGACCCGCGAGGAATGCCGCAAGGCGATCGTCGCCGACCTCGAAGCAGGCGGCTTCCTGGTCAAGATTGAGCCGATGAAGCACAATGTCGGCACCTGCTACCGCTGCAAGACGGTGGTGGAACCCCGCGTTTCCATGCAGTGGTTTGTCAAGATGAAGCCTCTCGCCGAGCCTGCCATCGAAGCGGTGCGCAGCGACGAAACGGAGTTTGTCCCCGAACGGTTTGAAAAGATTTACTTCAACTGGATGGAGAACATCCGCGACTGGTGCATTTCCCGCCAGCTCTGGTGGGGTCACCGCATTCCCGCGTGGTACTGCGACGACTGCGGCGAAATCACCGTTGCCCGCGAGACGCCCTGTCAGTGCGCTAAGTGCGGCAGCAAGAACATTCACCAGGACGAGGACACGCTCGACACATGGTTCTCCTCCGCGCTGTGGCCCTTCTCCACGCTGGGCTGGCCGGAAAAGACAGAGGAACTGGACTTCTTCTATCCCACCAGCACGCTTGTCACGGGCTACGATATCATCTTTTTCTGGGTTTCCCGCATGATTTTCTCGGGCGTGCATGATATGAACGCGTCGCCCTTCAAGAATGTCTTTATTCACGGCATTGTCCGCGACGGTCAGGGACGCAAGATGTCCAAGTCACTGGGCAACGGCGTTGACCCCCTCGAAGTCATCAATCAGTATGGCGCGGATTCGCTGCGCTTCTCGCTCGTCACGGGTATCAGCCCCGGCAGCGATATGCGCTACAGTGAAAAGAAGGTGGAATCCTGCCGCAACTTTGCCAACAAGCTGTGGAACGCCACCCGCTTTGTCATGATGAATGTGGAGGACGGCGATATGCCCGCCATTCCCGAGACGCTCGAGCTTGAGGACAAGTGGATTCTCGACCGCCTCAATACCCTCATCAAGGAAATGACCGACAACATGGAGCATTTCGACATCGGCGTTGCAGTTGCCAAGCTGTATGACTTCATCTGGGACTGCTACTGCGACTGGTACATCGAACTTGCCAAGACCCGTCTGAACGCGGGCGGCAAGACAGCCGCCGATGTGCGTGCGGTGCTTCTCTATGTCCTGACCGACATCGTTAAGCTGCTGCATCCCTTCATGCCCTTTGTCACGGAAGAAATCTTCACCATTATTCCCCACGAGGGCGACACGCTGATGCTGGCTTCCTGGCCGGAGTACAAGGCGGACTTCGCCTTTGCACAGGAAGCCGAAAAGATGGAGCGCATCATGTCCGCCATCAAGGCGATCAGAACCCGCCGCAGCGAGATGAATGTGCCGCCCTCCAAGAAGGCGCACGTCTACATCGAAACCGCTTACGGCGAGACTTTCACCCACGGCGCGAAATTCTTCAGCCGCCTTGCCTCCGCCGCGGAGGTCGAAGTGGGCGAGCGCTTTGCCGTGGAGGGAGCCGTCACCATCATTTCCGACGGCGCGAAGATTCTCATTCCGCTCGATGAACTGGTGGATAAGGAGAAGGAACTCGCACGCCTCGAAAAGGAACTGACCAAGGCGGAAAAGGATATCGCCATGCTGCAAGGCAAGCTCGCCAACGAGAAATTTGTCTCCAAAGCGCCCGCCAACATCATCGAAGCGGAGCGCGCCAAGCTCGCCAAGGCGGAGGAACGCAAGGCGATCATTCTCGAAACGATGGAAAAATTCAGATAAGATGATCTGCTGACGTAACAGGATGATTCCGGCGCCGTGTCTCCGGCACACGGTACACATGGCGCCGGGACATTCCACAGACGAGGTGTTTTTGTGAATTATACAGAAGCGAGGGAATACATAGCCGCCACGGAGCGGTTCGGTATCAAGCCGGGACTGGAACGCATTGACAAGATGATGGCGTATCTCGGCAATCCGCAGGACAAGCTGCAATTCGTCCATATCGCGGGAACCAACGGTAAAGGCTCCACCAGCACCATGGTCGGTTCGATTCTCACCAATCAGGGCTATCGCACGGGGCTATTCACGTCGCCGTATATCATGGATTTCCGCGAGCGGTTTATGATCGACGGCATCATGATTTCGGAGCTGGAATTTGCGGAGATCATGACCAAAATTGTGCCGGTCAGCGAAATGCTGGAAAAGAGCGGCTACCGGCTCACGCAGTTTGAACTCATCACGGCGGTGGCGCTGTTGTGGTTTGCGGAGCAGGAGTGCGATGTGGTGGTGCTGGAATGCGGTCTGGGCGGTCGTCTCGACTCCACCAATATCATTAAGGATCCGCTTTGTTCCGTCATCACCCGATGGATCACACCGATATTTTAGGCGACACGGTGGAGAAAATCGCCCGGGAAAAGGCGGGCATCATCAAGGAAGGCTGTCCCACGGTGCTGGCGCCCAACCAGAGTGAGGAAGCGACCGAGGTGATCCGGAAAAAATGTGCGCTGGTGGGCAGTGAGCTTACCGTCTGCACGATGGATGACATCCATATCCGTTCCATGACGCCCACTGTCAATCATGTGGATTACGGCAAACTGCGTTTGATGATACCGCTGGCGGGACCCCACCAGATCGAAAACGCGGTGACATCGGTGAATGTGGCGCGGGTGCTGCGGACGCGGGGGCTGACGATTTCAGACGAAAGCATCGCGGCGGGTATCGCCCAGGCGCGCATTGCGGCGCGATTTGAGATTATCTCGCACGATCCGCTGGTGGTCGTGGACGGCGCGCACAATCCCGACGGCATAGACGCGCTCTGCCGTTCCATTGACGCGCTGCTCGACGGCAGAAGCGTAGTCGGCATTATCGGTATGCTGCGCGACAAGGCATATGAACAGGCGCTGTCGCAGATTGTCCCGCGGTTTTCACGGGTGTTTACCGTTACGCCCGACAATCCCCGCGCTCTCAGCGCCAGGGATCTGGCGGAATGCGCGAAACAGTTTGCGGGGGAGGGCGTGACCGTCAAGCCGATGGAAAACCACAAGAAGGCGGCGGAGCGTGCATTGGAAATGATCGACGAAGCTTCCGCGCTCGTGGTTTGCGGTTCGCTCTATCTCGCGTCGGAAATGCGCCCCATTCTGATGGATTTGCTGGGCGAGTGATTTTTTCATTTTTCTTTTTTTCAAGAGAGACTGCTGAACGGCGGGTAATGCCGGGCAGCAGTTTTTTTGAATGTGAGAATAAGATGTTGCAATTGTCGGCATGATTTGATATAATAAACCTATTACAAATTCGGGAGGTTCTTATGGAAAATCAAAACAAATCCGCTGCGGACGAAAGCAAGCCGCAGCAAAAAACGACCTTTTCGGGCAATCTGGGCTATATTCTCGCCGTTGCCGGATCGGCTGTGGGTCTGGGGAACATCTGGCGGTTCCCTTACCTTGCCGCCAAGTACGGCGGAGGCATCTTTCTGTTGGTTTACCTGATACTGATGCTGACGTTTGGCTATGCGCTGATTGTTTCGGAAACGGCGCTGGGGCGTATGACGGGAAAAAGCCCGGTCGGCGCGTTCCAATCCTTCGGCAGAAAAAAATGGCTGACATTCGGCGGCTGGATCAACGCGGTCATTCCGATATTGATCCTGCCCTATTACAGCGTTATCGGCGGGTGGGTGGTCAAATATGTCTTTGAATACCTCAGAGGTCACGCGGATGCGCTTGCGTCAGACGGATATTTCGGGGGATTTATCGCCGATTCGCTTACGTCGGAAATCTGCTTCGCGCTGTTTGTTATCGCGACCTTTTTTGTTATCATTGCGGGAGTGCAGAACGGCATTGAGACCGTTTCCAAAATCATCATGCCGGTGCTGGCGGTGCTGGCGCTGATAACGGCGGTCTACTCCGTGACCCGTCCGGGGGCATTGGCGGGGGTCAGGTATTTCCTGATTCCCAATTTCCGCAACTTCTCGCTCATGACGGTGGTGGCGGCGATGGGGCAGATGTTCTATTCGCTCTCGCTGGCGATGGGCATTCTTTACACCTACGGTTCTTATCTGAAAAAGGACGCAGACATCGAAAAGAACACCACACAGGTCGAGTGGTTTGACACAGGCATCGCCATTCTCGCGGGACTGATGATTATTCCCGCCGTGTTTGCCTTTTCGGGCGGCGACATGGCGACGCTGAAGGCGGGACCCTCGCTCATGTTCATCACACTGCCGAAGGTGTTTGACAGCATGGGCATGGCGAATATCATCGGCAGTGTGTTTTTCTTTATGGTGCTGTTTGCCGCGCTGACCAGCTCGATTTCCCTGTTTGAAACCAGCGTTTCCACCATCGTGGAGGAACTCGGCGTGAGCCGCCTGCCGAGCTGCCTGATCGTGCTGGGAATTTCGCTGCTGCTCGGCACCGCGAGCGTGTTAGGCTACGGCGCGCTGGATTTCGTCAGAATCTTCGGTATGCAGGTGCTCGATTTCTTCGACTTCCTCACCAACTCCCTGATGATGCCGGTTTCGGCGCTGTTTACCTGTATTCTGATTCTGCGGGTGGTCGGGTTTGACGCCATTGCGCGGGAAGTCAAAGTTTCCTCGCAGTTCAGGCGGCAGGGAATGTATCATTTCGTGATGAAATATATCGCGCCGTTTTTCCTGATCGTGATTCTGCTCAGTTCCATCGCCAGCGTGCTGGGGTGGATTACGTTTTAAAAATAGGAAAAGACCCTTGTCTGAATCTTTGCAGATTCCGGCAAGGATCTTTTCCTTTATTTGAGGTGATTGGCGACCAATGGTGTCGCCTTTCGGTGCAGGCATTTTGTGAAAGGATTCTCTTTAACCGGAGGACAGTGCACGGCGTTTAAAAGGAAATCCGAATAAAATGAACGCGTAGACGGCAAACACCGCAGCGAAGCGAATCCCCCAGATGATGACCAGCGCAATGTAGACGGCTACCCGGTAAATGCCATAGGCGCCTCCGATGATGAATAGAGTGGTCATGAGTCCTGTGAACCAATGATTACAACGTGTGATAAGCCACAAGCCAAAAATGGTGTAAAGCAACATGCAGACGGCTAACGCGGCAACAGTAAAGGGTTTCATAAGGCGGCTCCTTTCTGTCATAACGGTTTTGCTCGATGGAAATCGACAAAAACCTGATTGGCATTGGCCCATTTTTCGGAGATACGCATAGCTTCTCTGGCGTTTGTAATGGTGTCATTATGAAAAATAAAGCGACGATGGGTGACAGGTTCCTCCGCAAAATTCATGGCATATCGGGAAAAATTTTTTCAAACAATATGGGAGCCCGTTCAATGTAACATCGGTAGGACCCGTCTTTTAACCGGACGATATGAAGGTGATAGGTATGATCCAGCCGTTCGTCGTCCGTTTGAGCGAGTACCTTGTAGTGAATATTGGCAGGACGGCACATTGTCGGCAGACGGATAAAGAAGGCTGCCGCAAAAAGAAACCCGGCGGCATAAAAAAGAAATGCAGGACTGAATTCGCTCATTATCATTCCCTCCCGGTAGCAGTAATCTGTGAATAGGTATTGACAAGAGAATAGCCGATAAAGTAAAATAAAGCAGTAACAAGTGCGAGAACGTATCGTTTGATTATATTCTACTGAACCAGAGGGATAAGTCAAACGCAAATCATACACACATACAACGCAAATTATACGCATTTGAATGAATAGGAAGTGAGCGACATGGAAGAAAAAGTGTTGACATTGTTTTTATTCTGCAAGATTTTTGGTTTAAGTTATTCTCCTTCGAGTGGTAAGCCGAAATCCTCGGCGCATATCCTGCATCTTTTTTCGGTGGACTATAACGATACAGGTGAAGGAGTAAAGCCGCGTACACTGTGCGAGGCGATTACAGGCGCAAGGGGTCAGCTCAATAAGCACAAGTCCGCCATTGATCTGGCGTCAGAGGAAGCCAATATACTGATACAAACACTGGATTTGGAGACACTGCGTTATCTCTATCGCATGGTGATGCAGAAGCCGACAGGCGGGAAGGAACCCTATCACGTGGAGGCGATCGGGGAGACGCATTACGGAAATCAGGAAACGCTGACTTATCTGACGCTGAAATATGAGGGCTTTCTGGCTCATATCAAATCCAGCTGGATCTACCCGATCAAGGAACGCCGGACGATGATCGGCGGGACAAAGAAAATGGTCATCTTTGACGACATGAAGACCATGGACAAACTGACCA
>CACWOA010000213.1 GCA_902762395.1 uncultured Ruminococcus sp. | reverse complement strand
GGAGGGAGTGACTAAGTTGTGGACAGTGATTTGACGGATAAAAAAATATCACTCCACATTCACGCCGAATCGCTGGCAGAACTCCTCCAGACCGCCGTCCGCTGTTTCGCAGATTTCTTCGTATTCCCAGCCGCCGTCCGTGCGGGACAACTTAGCAACCGCCATGCCGGAACGGGCGGGATAATCTTCACTCAGATTCACGAGGCTGAATACATCGCTGCCCTTGTCGTACTGATCGGTCACCCGCGCGGCGGCAAATTCGGCATTCAATACTTCTCCGAATTGACACTGCCCCTGCGAATGGGAGAAAGTCACGCCAAAGACAAGACTCTGCACGTTGGCGGGGATTTTGGCAAGATCGACAAAAATGCTTTCGTCCATGCCGTCGCCCTCGCCTGTGGTATTGTCTCCCGCAAATACCAGCGCGTTGTCGCCGTAAACCGCCTGATTGTAGAAGATCACGCCGTCGTCTCCCGTGATTTTTTCCTCGCCGTCCAGCAGAAAGGCGGCAAGGTCCAGATCGTGACCGCCGTTGTCACCGCAGTCCCAGCCAAGCCCAATGCGAAGATATTGTACATCGTTTTCCAATGCCTGTTTCATGTTGCTATTCCTCCGTTATTCCGGATGCACCGGATTCCATTTTTTGCCGTAATTTGTCCGCCATCTGCGCGATTTCGTCGTTTTCGCCCTCGTATTTCGTGAAAATATCATCCAGAATCGGCGTATCCGCCTGGGTCAGCGGCATGGCGTCCGCCTTTTGCAGGAAGGCGCGCACGATGTCCTCCCCGTTTTCAAAAAGCGAGATGCCGGGGCAGGGACCTTCGTCGAGAAGCCCTTCCAGTATATCACGGATGCACACAAAATCCTCGTAGGACAAATCCTCGCTGTCAAGCAGCGCCTGTGCGCAGGAATTTCCCCAGCACAGGTCGGCACTGTAAGCGGGCAGCACCCTGTTGTGAACGCCCTCGCGCAGCAGCCAGTCCCGTATTTCGGGCGTAGCGGGCGAAAGCCGCTCAACGGCGTGAATTCTGCCCCAGCCGCTCACCTTTTGCGCGATACGGAAAATTTCTTCGTTGGCGTTCTCCCAGCTTGCCCGGATGACGAAAAGGGCAAAAATCGTAAATTCGTCAGACAGCGCCAGCGTGCGGATGACGTCGCGCAGCACCTCGTCATCCGAGGTGACGAGTTCCAGCACACAAAGACCGAATTTCACGCACTCCCGGTCGGTTGATTCCAGAACGGCGTGTACCGCGTAGCGGTAAAGGACATCCGGGTCGATTTCGTCCTTGCGCTCCAGAATCGCTTGCTGAAAATCATCAATGATAGCGATGGCTCTCGCTTTTTGCCCCAGTTCGGTGAATAACTGATCCGTCAGCCGCGTCTCTCCCGCGCACATCGCGCGGATCGCCTCGTCCATCAAGGGGCGCGCCTCCTCCGAAATCCCCTCGTGCGCCATGTGAAAGATAAACATACCGTCTATCGCGCCGTCGGCAAATCGCAATCCCTCCCCTTCATTGCTGTCGGGCAAAGAGAAATCCTCCGGCAACGCGCCGTCCGTCACATGCGCCGCGATGTATGCATAGAGGGATTTTTCCCGTTTTTCCATATCTGTTCTGCCCTCCTGAGAAAACGTCACTCAAACAGCTTCACGATCGAGTGCAGACGGCTCGCCTCCTGCACGGCTCTGCCGTCGGGCGCAAAATCCCAGCCGCTGCCGCTGCGGAAGATTTCGGCGGCGATGATGCCCGTCATGCCGCTGTAATTGTCGGTCAGGTTGAAGCGGCAGATTTCCTGCCCGGTCTTCCAGTTAATGACGCGTACAAAGGCGTTATTGATCATGCCGAAATGCTGGCGCTTCGCCTTCGCGTCGTAAATATTGGCTGCAATCACGATTTTGCCGATATTCGCGGGCAGCTTGGTGAAATTGACATAAATCCGCTCGTTGTCGCCGTTACCCTCGCCAGTCTGGCTGTCGCCGGTATAGACCACCGCTTCATTTTCACTGCGCATTTTCCCGAAATAAATCACATCTTTCGCCTTGCCGTCCAGACCGCAGAGAATCGCGGACGCGTCGCAGTCCACGCTGGCGCTGCCCGCCTGTGCGCTGTCCCAGCCCAATCCGATAATCACGCCGCTGACCCTGTTGCTGGCGGACGATAAATTGACCTTTTGCCCCTTTTGCAAACTAACTGCCATTCATACCAATCCTTTCTTAACCGATTTCCTTTATTGTATCACATAAAAGTGTACAAACCATCACCAATCCATTCCGACTTTGTGAATATTCTGAAAAAACGGGAGGCATACATAGCGCGCCGCCTCCCGTTTTTTTTGTTTATGATTTGTAAATCATTCCATTATTCCAGCTCGTCCATCACGCTCATGTAGGCGGGACGGATGATCTTGTTCATGCCGATCAGTTCCTCGATGCGGTGGGCGCTCCATCCGACAATGCGGGCAATAGCGAAAAGCGGGGTGTACAGCTCCACGGGAATGCCCAGCATTTCATAGACAAATCCGCTGTAAAAGTCCACATTCGGACTCACGCCCTTGTAGATGTGGCGCTTTTCGGCAATCAGCTTGGGCGCTTCCTCCTCGATGATGTTGTAAAGCGTGATGTTGGCTTCCTCATGCTTGGCGCTCGCGAGCTGCTCCACATAGGATTTGAGAATGCGCTCTCTCGGGTCGGACACCGAATAGACCGCGTGACCCATGCCGTAAATCAGCCCCTTGCCGTCAAACGCCTCGCCGTCCAATATTTTGGCGAGATAGGCGCGCACCTCTTCCCTGTCGGTTCTGTCGGAAACATGGGCGCGGATATCCTCCATCATTTCCATGACCTTGATGTTCGCGCCGCCGTGCTTGGGACCCTTGAGCGAAGACATCGCCGCCGCGATGGAGGAATAGGTATCCGACCCCGACGAAGTGACCACACGGGTGGTAAAGGTGGAATTGTTGCCGCCGCCGTGCTCCATGTGCAGCATCAGCACGACGTCCAGCACCCGCGCTTCGAGGGGGGTGTACATCTGATTGGGACGCAGCATACGCAGAATGTTCTCCGCCGTGGAAAGCTCCGGCTTGGGGCGGTGAATGTACATACTCGCGTCATTGATGTAGTGATTGTAGGCGTGATAGCCGTAGACCGCCAGCATCGGAAAAACCGCGATCAGCTCCATGCACTGACGGATGCAGCTTTCGAGCGTCCCGGCGTTGACCTCTTTGTCATAGGAAGCGAGCGTGAGGATGCTCTTTGTCATGGAGTTCATGATATCCTTGGTGGGCGCCTCCATGATGACATTGCGTGTGAAATTGACCGGCAGCTTCTTGCACTTGCCCAGCACACGGCAGAATTCCTCCTCCTCCGCCTTGCTCGGCTGCTCGCCGAAAAGAAGCAGATAGGCGGTCTTTTCAAAGCCGAATTCGTTCTCCCCCAGCGCGCCGATCAGCGTGTTGACCGTATAACCGCGGTACCACAGTTCGCCGTCGCAGGGGATATTGTTCTTGAACGACACAATCTCGGAAATACGCGTCAGACCCGCCAGCACGCCCTTGCCGTTCTGGTCGCGCAAGCCGCGGTTGACCCCGTATTCCTTAAACAATACATCCGAAATGGTATCGTTGGCGATACACATTTCCTTTTTGCTTTCTGTATAGGCGCTGATTTCTCTGTTATTGCTCATTCATCGCGCTCCTTTCCGTTTGTCCGTTCATCGTCTTTTCCAGTTCGTCAAGCTCCTCGAGAAGGTGCATAAAGCGTTCCTTGCCAAAGCGCCCGATCACATCGGCATAAAACCGTGCCAGCGCGTCCTGCTGCTCCTTCAGCAGCGCCAGCCCGTTATCGGTTATCTGAATATAGGTGCCGTCGCT
>CACWOA010000212.1 GCA_902762395.1 uncultured Ruminococcus sp. | reverse complement strand
AGGAGTCGTTGCCGGCGATTTCCGTGAAATAGTTGTCGGATTTGTTGCCGCTGACAGTGGGGGTGGGGAATTGTGAGTTGTCGCCCACGATGAGCACAAAAGCCAAGTTATGCTCGTTGTAATAGTTTGAAATATAAGTCTTTATAGAGTTAGCGTTGTTTCCGGCGGCGGCCACAGTGACCATCTCCACCTTGAAGCCGTTGCGGGTTTTCCAATCGGCGTAGGGTTGCAACGTTTCCATGAAGTTTTCGGGGGCGATGATGAGAATCTCACCTTCCTCGACCACAGGAGTGCTGCGCAACTGATTGTAGTTCAGGAATTGATAAGCATATACGGCATCGAAAGTGCGGTTGTTCTTCTGGGCGGCGACAAACGAGCGGCCGCTGTTGAAGCGCACCTTGACGGTCACGGATGAGTAGGCTTTCAGCATCTTGGCGACAGGGTTGTAGTCGAAGGGATAAACCTTGACGCTGACCCCGTGGAAGTCGCGCAACTGGTACGTGCCGCCGATTTCCGCCGCATGACCGTCCAACAGATACTGGGAAGTCTGATAATCAGCGCTTTTCGTATATGGGACGTTGTCCGGATTCACGTTGCGGTAGAGTTTTCCCTTAGAGGGCGCAAGTGCGAAATTCGGGATTTCAACGAACTGAGCGTCAACCAGTTCTGCTTCCGGTTGACTGCCCTCCGGAATGATGAGGGAGAAGGCGGTCAGCAGCATTTCGGGACTGCCCGCTTTCAGCACGGGATAGGCTTCCGACATGTGCAATTTCTGCATTTCTTCCCCGTTAACGGTCACTGTTTCAGTGTGGTAGGTGCCGAAATCGACACGCACCACCGCTTCGTTCTGGTTGGAACTGAGCAGGGTGTAGTTGATGTTTTGCGCCTGGATGAGTGAGATTCCAAGCAGGATGAAGATGATTGTTGTGAGTTTTTTCATTTTTTCTGTTTTTATCCAGGGCTTACTATCGTTTACACTGGGTTGACATTATTTTTCTGATTATCCCAGGGCTCGCTGTCGCTATACTGGGTTGGCTTATTCTCTCTGATTATCCCAGGGCTCGCTATCGCTCACCCTGGGTTGACACGTGTCGGGCTTGCAGCCCTTTTGGAAGGATATTTAATTTAGGGCAATGACTGCGGCATTGATGCGCTTGCAGGCTTCCACGAGGTTGGCCTCGGAGGTGGCGTAGGAGAGGCGGATGCAGTCGTCGTCGCCGAAAGCGGTGCCTTGCACGGTGGAGACGCTGCCGTCGAGCAGGAAGTAGAAGGCGAGGTCGGTGGAGTTCTCAATGACCGTCTTGTTGTACTGGGCGGCGAATTTGGAGTCGGCGGGGACGTGTTTGCCGAACAGGCTGCTCACTTTCGGGAAGAAGTAGAAGGCGCCCTGCGGCAGGCTCACTTCGAAGCCGGGGATTTCCTTCAGCAGGCCATAGACCAGGTCGCGGCGTTTCAGGAAGGTGTCGCGCATGTTGAGGATGTCCTCGGAAGTTTTCGGATCCATCTCCATGGCACGCAGTGCGGCGCGTTGCGAGATGGAACCCGTGGCGGACGTGATCTGTCCCTGCAGCTTGTTGCAGGCTTTGGCGACGTCCACGGGAGCGCCGATGAAACCGATACGCCAGCCGGTCATGGCGAAACCTTTCGCGACGCCGTTCACCGTAACCACTTGATCCTTAATGAAATCGAACTGCGCGATGCTTTCGTGACCGCCCACGAAGTTGATGTGCTCGTAAATCTCGTCCGACAGAATCATCATCTGCGGGTGTTTGGCGACGATCTCGGCGATGGCGCGGAGTTCGTCCTTCGAATAGATCATGCCGGTAGGGTTCGACGGGCTACTGAACATCATCAGCTTGGTTTTCGGCGTGATGGCCGCTTCCAGCTGCTCGGGCGTGATTTTGAAGTTGTTCTCGATTTTGCAGGGGACGTATTTGATGTCGGCCTCCGCCATTTGCGCGATGGCGCGGTAGGAAACCCAGTAAGGCGTGGGGATAATCACCTCGTCGCCGGGGTTTACCAAAGCCATAACAGCTTGATAGATGGATTGTTTGCCGCCAGTGGAAACCACAATCTGCTGCGGCGTGTAATCCAACCCGTTGTCTCTCTTGAACTTATTGCTGATGGCTTTCAACAAATCAGCATAACCGGGCACCGGCGGATAATGGGTGAAGTTGTCGTCAATAGCCTGCTTGGCATATTCCTTCACTGTCTCGGGCGTGTTGAAATCGGGTTCGCCGATACTCAAACTGATGACATCCTGACCTTTTTCCTTTAATTCGCGAGCCAATGCAGTCATGGCCAACGTTTCCGATGCGGGCATTCCCAGCACTCTCTTTGAAATTCTCTCCATATTTTTTTGATTTGAAATATCTTGATAATTTAAGGCGGCAAAGATACGGAAATTTCGAATACAGACAGACAGGTTTTTTCCCCTCGAAACGTGCCTTTTTATCACATTTCCACTTTTTTGGCAAATTTTTTGCTGTAAGAATACCGCGGGCTGAATACAGCATTCGGTTCCGCTGTTTAATTGTGTGTGTAAATAATTGAAAATAAGTATAATATGGAAGAAAAGAACGAAGAACAAGTTCAGGAAGAACAAGTGCAGAATCCTGAAGTGAATGAGGAAAAGCAAGAAAATACTGACAATTTGTCGGAAAAAGAAGAAGATACTGACAAAAGTAAAAAAAGTATTTTTTCAAGAAAACGTGACAAGGGCAAGGAAAAGGAAAAGATTCAGGAGTTGGAAGCGGAAATCGAACGGATGAAAGCTGAGAAAGCCGAACTGAACGACCGTTTTCTGCGCCTTTTCTCCGAGTTCGATAACTATAAGAAACGTGTCAGCAAGGAGAAGCTGGACCTGATTGCCACCGCTTCCGAAAAGGTGTTGGTAAGCCTGCTGCCTGTCATCGACGATTTCGAGCGTGCCATCGCCGCCAACGAAAAAGCCGAGAACATTGATTCCATCAAAGAGGGCTTTACTCTGATTTACAATAAGTTGATACAGATGATGAAACGCTTTGACGTGGAAGAGATTCAGGCCAAGGGCGAGGAGTTCAACACTGATTTCCACGAGGCCGTCACCCATTTCCCGGCCCAGAAAGAGGAGGACAAAGGCAAGGTCATCGATGTGACCGAGAAGGGTTATAAATTGAAAGACAAAGTGATACGCTACGCCAAAGTGGTGGTGGGGCAGTAGTTTTTGGCTTAAAGCCAAAGTAAAATAAAAGATAAGTATGGAAAAAAGAGACTATTACGAGGTGCTCGGGGTTTCGAAAGAAGCCTCAGCCGACGAGATAAAGAAGGCATATCGCAAGAAGGCTATGCAGTACCACCCTGACCGCAATCCTGGCGACAAAGAGGCTGAGGAGAAATTCAAGGAGGCTGCCGAGGCTTACGATGTGCTCAGCAACCCTGACAAGAAGGCCCGTTACGACAAGTTCGGTCACGCCGGCATGGGCGGTGAAGCCAGCGACTTCTCCGGCATGAACTTCAGCGATATTTTCAGCCATTTTGCAGATGTGTTCGGTGGTGGTTTTAGCGGAGGCTTTGGCGGCGGTTTTAGTGGATTCAGCGGATTCGGCGGCTTTGGCGGCGGCGGTGGACAGCAGCGGCGCGTGCGTCGGGGCGGCGACATCCGCATCAAGGTGAAACTGACCTTGGAGGAGGTGGCCGCGCCTGTGGAGAAGAAAGTCAAAATCACCAAGCAGGTGGTCTGCCCGCATTGCCACGGCACCGGAGCCAAGGACGACAAAAGCATCACGACCTGTCCCGACTGTCACGGCAGCGGCCAGGTGGTGCGCCAGCAACGCAGTATGTTCGGTATCATCCAGCAGGCATCTGTATGTCCGAAGTGCGGCGGCACGGGCGAGGTT
>CACWOA010000211.1 GCA_902762395.1 uncultured Ruminococcus sp. | reverse complement strand
CGATATTCGGAGAGAGTCACGGCGTGGGCATCGGCGTTGTCATCGACGGACTGCCCGCCGGAGAACACCTTGATTTTAACGAGATACAGTTTCAGATGAACCGCCGCGCACCCGGTAACGACAGCACATCTACCCCGCGCAAGGAAGAGGATATGCCGGAGGTCTGCTCGGGCATTCTCAACGATATCACTACCGGCGCGCCGCTCTGCGCGGTCATTGAAAACGCCAACACGCGCTCGGTGGATTATGACAAACTCCAGCGCCTGCCGCGTCCCGGTCACGCGGATTACACCGGCGCGGTGCGTTACAACGGCTACAACGACGTGCGGGGCGGCGGTCATTTCAGCGGTCGTCTCACCGCGCCGCTCACCTTCGCGGGGGCGGTTTGCCGCCAGATTTTAGAGCGCAGAGGCGTGACCATCGGCGGGCATATCTACGCCATCGGCAATGTGTATGACCAGCCCTTTGACCCGGTGGAGGTCAGCGCGGAGCAGCTTTTGCATTTGCAGGAGCATTTCTTCGCCCTCAACCGTCCCGAAACGGAAAAGCCCATGCGCCGTATGATTGACGAAGCGCGCACCGAGCGCGACAGCGTGGGCGGCATTGTCGAAATCGCGGCGGTCGGCGTTCCCGCGGGTGTGGGTTCGCCCATGTTCGGCGGCGTGGAGAATGTGCTGGCGTCCATCGTCTACGGCGTTCCCGCCGTCAAGGGCGTGGAATTCGGCGCGGGTTTTGACGTGGCGCGTATGCGGGGCAGCGAATCCAACGACCCCTTCACTATTGTGGGCAACCGCGTTGTCACCACCCGCAATGTCAGCGGCGGCATTCTGGGCGGCATTTCGGACGGTATGCCGATCATCCTGCGCGCGGCGGTCAAGCCTACGCCCTCCATTTCTCTCGAACAGCACACCGTTGACCTCAAGGAACAGCGCGACGCGATTCTGACGGTCGGCGGACGGCATGACCCCTGCATCGTGCCGCGCGCTCTGCCCGCGATTGAGTCGGCGGTCGCCATCGGTCTGACCGACCTGATGAAGGAGGTAGGCAAGCTATGAGTTTTTCGGTTAGCGATGCAAATGAGAATGTAAATTCCGCTGAAAACGGCAACGCGGCAGACAATCCGTCAGATGAACTGAATCTGCCCGATATCCGCAAGGAAATCGACGCGATCGACCGTCAGATCATGGCGCTGTTTCAGCAGCGCATGCGTGCCGCCGAAAAGGTGGCGGCGGTCAAGAAGCGCGACGGTTCGTCTATTTTCCAGCCCCAGCGGGAACAGGAAATACTGGAACGCGTGGAGCGGGAAGGCGGTCAGTTCGGCAGCGGCGCGCGCACGTTGATGGCGACGCTTATCGACATCAGCTGCACCTATCAGCAAATGCTTCTCTACGGCGACGACGGCAAGCTGCGCAAGAAGCTGATGACGGCGCGCAGCGAGTGGAAAGGTTCCAAAATCGCGTGTCAGGGGACGGTGGGAGCCTATTCTCACCTCGCCGCCCGGCAGTTTTTCGGCGAGGACGTGGAACCGATGTTCTTTGCCAAGTTTCAGGACGTGTTTGAGGCGGTCACGGAGGGCTATGCCGATTTCGGCGTGCTGCCTCTCGAAAATACCACCGTCGGCGCGGTGAATGACGTGTATGACCTTCTTACGCGCCACGGATTTTATATCATCGGGGAAACCGATGTGGATATCAACCATTGCCTGCTCGCGCCCAAAGGGGCGAAGATGGAGGACATCCGGGAAGTGTATGCCCATCCGCAGGCGCTGGGACAATGCGCACGTTACATCCAGCTTCACGGCTTCCTTGCCAACGAATACAGCAACAACGCGGTGGCGGCGCAGCATGTGGCGCGATGGAACGACCCGACCAAGGCGGCGATTGCGTCGAGCGTGGCGGGGCAGAAGTTCGGCATGGCGATTCTCGACGAGGATATCCAGGATATTCAGGGCAACCAGACGCGGTTCATCATCATTTCCAAGCACTTAGTCATCCGCGACGGCGCGGACAAGATCAGCCTGACCTTCTCGCTGCCCCACCGCACCGGCAGCCTGTACCGCGTGCTGTCCCGCTTCTCCGCCAACGGCATGAATATTTCCAAGATCGAATCCCGTCCGCTCAAGGGCAGGAATTTCCAGTATCGCTTCTACCTCGATTTCAACGGCAATGTTCATGACGAAAAGGTCTGCGCGCTGATTTGTTCCCTCAGCACCGAGATGTCCAATTTTAAATTTTTGGGAAATTATTAAGGCTATTGTATTGCTTTTGTCAGGGCAAAAGCGTATAATAAGGTTAGATGGGAGGAGATCATGATGGCAACAAAATCCGCAAATTTATACGCTCGAATTGAACCGGATGTCAAAGAACAAGCGGAAAGCATTTTGGCTGCTTTGGGAATACCTGCGTCCAGTGCGATTACCATGTTTTATAAGCAGATTATTCTTCACGGGGGGTTGCCCTTTGAAGTGAAGCTTCCTCTCAGAAAGCCTTTGTCCTTGGAGGAATTAAGTGAAGAAGAACTTGACGCGGAACTGGAAAAAGGTTATCAGTCGATGAGAGAGGGACGGACAAAACCGGCCAGTCAGGTGTTTGAAGAAATGCGCAGGGATTATCATTTATGACTTATACCGTTCACTTATCGTTTGAAGCTGAGAATGACTTAAGAGACATTTTTGCTTATATCGCGTTTCAACTGCATGCACCCGAAACGGCTCGTCAGCAGGTAAACCGTTTACTAAAGATGATTCTTTCACTGGATGAAATGCCCTTTCGGTTTCGCAGATTCGATCCACAAAAAGAGGAACATAGTGATTTACGGATTGTGACGGTGGATAAATACTGCGTTCTTTATGTTCCCAATGAGCAACAAAAGACGGTTACAATTGTAAGGGTTATGTATGGCGGGAGGAATCTTTCGGCATACTTTGGCGACAGCGCGGAATAAGGCTAATCTTTACCAAACCCCGCTGAAATCTTAACCTTTTCTCAACCTTCCGGCATTACAATAAAGCCATCCTAAAAACAGAAAGGTTGACGAAAAATGTATAAGACAGTGGTCATCGGATTCACCAAAGACGCGGCGCAGCGCGCCAAGCTCATCGAGGACAAAGCCAATGAGATGTACGCGCAGGGATGGGAATTGGTGTGCGTCACGTCCACGCCGAACTGCGGCGCGATTCTCACATTCAAGCAGAAGCAGTGATGATGTAAGCGTTTTATTAAGTATCAAAATCCCATTTCAAAAAAATCCATGCATAGGCGCCTTGCGGCTGCCCTGCATGGATTTTTGCTTTTTATAAAATGTTCATAGATTGCCCCTTGACAAGATGGGTCTAACGTGTTAGACTGAATATGGTCCTAATGCATTAGACCACATAACGGAAGGAGGGACATCCACATGGACACACCCAAGATTTTTGAAAGCGAGTACCGCTTCTGTCTGCTTCTTTGGGAGAACGAACCCATCAAGAGCGGCGATCTGGCGAAGCTGTGCGCCGAGAAGCTTGAGTGGAAGAAATCCACCACCTACACCGTGCTCAAACGACTGGCGGAGCGCGGCGTGCTGAAAAACGAGGACTCGGTCGTCACGTCGCTCGTGAGCCGGGAGGAGGTGCAGTGCGCCGAAAGCCGCGAATTTATCGACCGCACCTTCGGCGGTTCGCTGCCCGGCTTCATTGCGGCGTTTGTGGGCAACAAGCAGCTTTCGGCGGAGGAAGCGGACGAGATTCGGCGCATGATCGACGGATACAAGGGGGATTGACATGGAACAAATCTTTTTGCAAGTGCTGAGCAGGAGCCTTGAGGCGAGCGTGGTGGTGCTGGCGGTGATCGCCATGCGGCTGGTGTTCCGCAGTGCGCCCAAATGGATGCATTGCCTGATGT
>CACWOA010000210.1 GCA_902762395.1 uncultured Ruminococcus sp. | reverse complement strand
GATATTCTTCGCGCCCTCGCCGGTAATTCTCGCGGCGACTTCAACTCCCTCCAAGCTCATGCGGACGACCTGTTCCGCCGCCTCTCCGCTCGAATCCATTTCGGTTCATCTCCTCTCGCTGTTTCGCTTCGTCCGCGTGAATGACGGACAGTTTTTCTTTGAGCGACTGACTTCGCTCCGCGATATTGTCACATTGTCGCACCTCCTTCCGTATTTCACGCAGCCGCAGGGCGATAGCGGAAAGCCTTTCTTTTGCCGCCGGATGATTTTTCCGAGCATACAGCTTCTGACGTTCGGCAAGTAGGTTTTGCATCTCGTCCTGCAAGGACTGTTTGTATGAAAAAAGCTGCTCCGCCGTGTCAATGTGATGACGGCAAAGCAGCCTTGTTTCCTGTGTGATATATTTTATTTTCAGCAGATCGTCTTTGAGAAGGTAATGCAGCCGCGCCGGATTCTGTTTTCTGTCTTTCGGAAAAATACCCAGCTTGTAACAGTAGTGCAGATACAGTCCGCGCAAACCTCCGATTTTCTTTGTGCGCTTCAACGAACCCTTCACTAAAAATACCTTGACCTGTTTCTGCGCTGGCGCAAATTCTGAAAACTTGACGGCATAGGAATTCTCGCTGATTCTCTCCACAATGCGCTTGTTGGTGTAATCCTCGCCCAGACGGTACAAACGCTTGGGACGTTTCCAGCCTTCGCCCTGAATCGTCCAGTATTTATGGTGCGGGTTAAAATTCACGCGGTAGCCCATCGCCTTCATGTGTCCCGCAAAATCGCGCATGGTGTAGGATTTTGAAATCGCCTCGTCGATTGCCTGCCGCGCCACGCTGCCCCGTGTGGGCAGTCCGTTTTTCTCGGCTTGGCAAATGACATACGGCTTCTTTTTCCCGACCGGATTCTCGATGACCGACAGTGCGTATTCGCGGCAAAGCTCATCGGAATACTGCCGCAGCAGTCTCAGATTTGCCTTATTGTCGTGATAGTGCTTGCCGTCGGTGAAAGACACGGAATTTAGGACGAAATGATTATGCAGGCAACCTGTGTTCAGGTGCGTTGCGACAATCACCTGAAAGCGGTCGCCCCACATTTTCCTCGCCAGCTTCACGCCTATTTCGTGCGCCTGCTCCGGCGTGACTTCTCCCTCGCGGAAACTTTGAAAGCCGTGGTAGCATACGATCTCACTCTCGTCCTGAAACTGACGCTTCACGATCTGCATTTCCTCCCGCGCCGTGGACGGGTCACAGTTGATACCCGACACAAAGAACTGCTGCTCGGTCTTGTCGCCATTGGTCGCGTATTTCATGACGTCGCTGAGCGACTGCCATTCCGCTTCGGTGTATCTCGGATTACCCGTCTTGTCAGGATTGGCGGCGTATCGCAGAGGACTGTCCAGCCGTCCGCGCACGTCCCATATTTCACAGACTGCCATTGAATCACCTCGCCCGCGGCTTCAGGAACCGCTTGCTCACATCGAGCCGGAATTTCCGCCACTGCCGGACTTCTTCCTCCAGCATGGGCGCGTCGATGAAGCCGAGTGCGTTCGCCTTGATTGCCAACTGATTGACACGATTGCCGATGGCGCATAATTCTTTCTGAATATCATAGAATGCGGGGTCTGGCTTTTCGCAGAGACGGTAGCCGAGAATCATGCTGCGCAGCAGCACCGATTGAGAAACACCAGCCCGACGCGCCAATTCCAGAAGGCAGTCCTTTTCTTTTTCATTCAGCAGCAGATTCACATGATTGCTTCTCTTTCTCACGGTCATCACTCCTCGGATAACTGCTGTGGTTGGCTTGCAGCAGTGCTAAAAACATGACGGCAATTGCGCCGCCCAACATCATGCCGACAATGAAAATAATTATCTTCATATTCTATTCACATTTCCTTTCTGTGTGGGGGTGTTAGGGGCGAATGCCCTTAAAATCGAATTTGTGACCACAAATTCAGTGCTTGGTAAGACAGGAGACGCTTCTTCTCTTCCTACCCGTTCTTTTCGCCGGAGGCGGGCGGAAAGTCGTATTCTTCCCCGCAGACGCTCAATTTTTTGCAAAGATTATGCTCGGAATCATAGTCGGGACAAGCCGAACAGTAGATGTCGCAAAGGTTGATTTCGTCCGTCATATCGTCAAGATTACCGTCGATTTCGTCGGTTTTGTCGCGCTGAATCGGGCGCGGCGGCTCCGGATCGACGCTCACATTGACAATATCGTCGCTGTTAAAATGCATGGCGTTAGTGTCATATATGACGATTTCCGCCTTTGTAACTGCCTCTTTTTTGTTGTGCGCTATGACCTTCATCAGCTTTTTGCAGCTTACCGTCACGCCAATCGTGTACTGTTTCATCAAGAAAATCCCTCTCTTTCTCGCTCAAAAATTCTTTATTACCTGCCGGAAAAGGCTCATACAATCAATGGACATTCCCCCTTTCGCTGAAAAATGGGCAACAAAAAAGCGCCACCTTTGTGATAAAGATGACGCTCTGTGCGTATGGTATTCGGTTGTTGTGAAATGGATTGTTTTATAATACTACTTGATACAGATCGTTTACAGCTATTTTCTCGCCGTCCGAAAAGACAAGTGCATTATTGAAACTGTCAAATCTCAGCACCACGCCAGTCTTTTCAATATACCTGCCGCCTGCCTTTTTCTCATCGGGAACGAAGTAAATCACATTGATTTGCCTCTGTTCATCAAGCGTCAGAAGCAGTTGGCTGATGGATTGATTCAACTCATCAATCATATCCTCGCCAAGCTCAATCCTGCTGTCTGTCAGTCTGGCGGTTTCCGCTACGGCATCATCATAGCCTACCAATGCCGCGAACGGAGAAAACTGCGCGGCTCTGTCGTGCATGGACATCGGCGGAAGGTCATCATATTGCGGTCGGGAAAGGTATTTGATATTATCGTAGCGGTCAGACATGGTGGATTCTGCTCTCATCAAATCTGTCCTGCTGCCTCTTTGTTTCGGCGGGATACCCCACCGGAACGAGCGCAAACGCCTTTAAATTCCGCAGCTACAGGCTCACCAGCTATAATCGGACAGTCTTCGGCTTTCAGATTTAGTTCTTTCAACAAATATTCGTAGATTTCCTTAACTTTTTGCAGCCAGGTCTCATTATAAGCATCGGTTTCACCCTGATGGAGGATAATACCTTTAATGACTCCGTCCTTCTGAGCCTGACGGGCCAGTGTCATTAGACGTTCGAAAGGCTTGCCTGCATAACAGTTGATTTCATTTCTCTGCCAGTCGGGGAGATTCTTGGCACACCAAGTGGCACTGTGTTCTGGATGGAACATATCTATGGCACAACCGTCAACGGCAACTAGGAGTATTCCCACCTTTTTGTCTTTGGGTAGATTCTCCAACATAGTACGTCCGAAATAGTCAGTAGGGCCTAGTTTGGTCCACTGACGTGCGAGTGGTGGTACAGCTTTACGCCACTGACCTGTAGGATGTGTGTCGCAATCAGAAGCAGTGAGATTCTGAAAACGCTCGCTGACGACAGAGTCTTCAGCTGTCAAAGGAGCTTGTCCTACCATATTCGATTGACCAATGGCAATGTAGATGTAGAAATTGGGGTCTTGTGCCTGAATGTTCATGGAACAACACAAAAGGATAATAGCAGTGATAAAATGTTTCATATTATTTCCATTTTTCCGCAAATTTATAAAAAGTTGAGGATTCAAGCAAGTATTCTCAGATAATTTGTTTATTTTTGTGACCAAATCAAATGTTCTTAAGACAAATAAAAATAGTGATATTAAAATGAAAACTAAATTCTTAACTTTTGGATTATTATTCCTGGTCTGTGGATTTATTCCTCAGATGGTTTTAGCGCTGGTAGTGACGGTGGAAAACATGAAGTATAGTGTGGAATACGATGGTTTATTGGTCATCAGACCATCTGCTTTGGGATTGAAGACGAGCATGGGCGATTTTACACAGGGACTTCGCTATGTGGATTGTCAGGAGAACCCCATTTCCCAGGAATATGATATGCGTCAGGCAAAAGCCAAACATATCAAATATGAGGCTAATCAGTTGGTTCTTGATTATCAGACGGCAGACAATCTTCGTTTGCAGGTGACATTTCAGGTAAGTAATCATGATGTGGCTTTCCGTTATACATTACCTCGTCCCGCAAAGGATAATCCCAAACGTGCTATAATATATAAGGAGAATACTTCCTTTGATTTCCCTGATGGAACAAAGACATTCCTCTGTCCGCAGATTGGTCCCGAGAGTGGATGGGAACAGACAAAACCGAGCTACGAAGAGGAATATAAGGCAGATGCCCCTATGACCGACAAATCG
>CACWOA010000209.1 GCA_902762395.1 uncultured Ruminococcus sp. | reverse complement strand
GCATTCGCTCTCGGTGTTGTAGAAAAGGTCTACCAGCGCGGCGCCGCTTCTCAGTGCTCCGCCTGTATCGGCGGCCACAGCGTAGCCATAGGTACGGGAGCCGTCCGCCGTAGTGATGTAAAGTCTCGTGCCATAGGGAATGACCTTGGGATTGACCGCAACCAGACCCACGCGGACCTTTTTGCCGGTGGAGGTCAGCGAACCCTTCGGCGCAGTGTAAGCCGTACCCGAACCGGTCAGCACCCTGGAATAGCTGACGGTCTTGCCGTTGATGGTCAGCGTCTTTTTACCCGCATCAACGCTTGCCTTGGCGTTGTTGGCGGCGGTCGTCTTTTTGGGGGCGGTTGTCTTGGCAGCCGCTTTCTTGGTTCCCTTGAGAATCACCTTGTCAACTGCCTTCTTGATAACCTTCTCGGTGGTCTTGGTTTCGGTCAGCTTGCCGTTGACATATTTCTTGGTCGTGGTAACTTCTTTCGTGCCGTTCACGCCTTCGACAGACACCTTGGTCTTGCCGCTTTCCAGCGAGCTGTCGTTCTTGGTGACGGTCTTGTAGCTGACGGTCTTGGTCGCGGTACTCTTGACGACCTTCACGCGGTCGATCCTGACGGTCATGTCTTCCTCCGCGTCCGCGTCGAGTGTGACGCTCATCACGTCATCCTCATCGGGGAGGTCAATGCCCGCGTTGGCGAGCGCTTCGCCGACCGTGCCGCTCACAGCGGAGATGGTCTTTTCCTTGCCGCCGTCGATGACCTTGATATCAAACGCGCGGAAAATCTTGATGGCTTTGACAGCGCTGTCCGCGCCGTCTACCGAATAGGCGTCGTTATCGGAGAGCGCAAAGCCCGCCTGATCAATAATCTGCATGGTATCGGCGGTTTTGCCGGTCACTACCGTTTGCTTCTCGCTGCCGTCAGTCACTTTGACTGCCGAAAGATTGGATGAGATGAATATTGAGCCGACCAAAGTAGCTGCGGCAAGAAGTATGGAAGCACCCTTGCGGCTCCTTATAAAATCTGCTGTCTTACTCAAAATCGTTTCCTCAACTTTCTGTGCCGCTATATCTGCGGCGTACAATGTTACCGTTCCACTCAATACTCCTTTGCGGCTTTCCTGCTCTGTCGGCAGTAAAAACGCGCTCCGTGAGACCTTGTTTTCCGGCCGCCCGGATCGTTGTCCGAACGATGTGGCTATTATAATCCCCTTCGCCATCATTGTCAAGCGAATTTTTTTAATAACTTTTGTATAAAATGACGTATCGCTTAAAATCCGACTGCGAATAATAGCCAAAAAATCTTCGCTTCGTATGGTAAATATACATAAACCATCGAATTTTCACTTTTGTGTGTTAAATCGCGAAAAGCATTTATTGGGCAGAGTGCCGAATTTGGCTTGTCATTTTTTGTAACTGTTGTAACGGATTTGTCTTTCTTTTTAATAGTAACACATTTTTCACGAATTGTCAATTCATTCATGATAACAGACAGGCGCATACGCCAACGATGAAAAAATACACCCGCTGCCGGAATCAAAAAACAGACGATTTTCTGTCACCGTCTGTTTTTTTCAGCGCCGCACAGTCGTTGCTCGACGCTGTCTCTATTACATTGTATGTCCGCATCGGTGTTCTTATGACCGACACCGACAAAAAGGTTGTCTTTCATCTGTCACGTCACACCGACTGCCGCCTGAGCGCACAGCAAAGCAAATCCACACCCGCCAGATGCAGCACGCTCCCCCTGTCAGCAGGCATCACCGTGACGTTCACCTTCGGCAGAACCCCGGCAATCAGCCTGGCGGCTCCGCTGGTGTCCTTTTCGCTGATCATCAGATCCGTAATTCTGTTATGCTTGACATAGTCCAGGAGCGCCAATGCCGGCTCCTCGCTGTACAGCGCCGTCATGGATGCGCCCACGGAAGAGGAATACCGATACAGTTCCTCTACTCTTTCGACATTTTCTCCGCCGCAGTCGGGAAATACCCCCACCACAGAAAGCGCCGCATCCTCCGTTTCAGACAATGAAACCAGTGCCGCCGCCGCTTGTGCGCGGCTCTCAGGCGCATACACCGCCGCCGCTCTGCGTAAATCACTCATACAATCATGCCACCTCCGAATTTTTGAGTACAGGTACATTATACTTCGGTTTTTTGAATTTTAAACCGCTTTTTGGTGACTATGACATAAAATTTATGTGGAATAACTATGAATAAGGCAAAAAAGACACAGAAGAATAATCCTCTGCATCTTTTTTAAAGGATAAAATCAATTTTTCAAACCTTACGAAAAATCAACCGCCATATTCTCGTTGACATCCTTCCCCTTTCCGGTCAGGCTGTCAACCAGATAGTCCGCCACGACGGTTTTGTTCCCGTCCGCCTCACGGTAAAGCCGCAGCTCCACGTTGCCGTCGAGATTGACCCGCCAGTCGGCGGCAAGGTCGTAAACGCCATTGAGATTGCCGTAATATTGAAGCGCCGTGTCCGCCAAATCCTCCGCCGTGTAGAATTCAAATTTGTCGGGATCGGCGGTGGGCATCAGCGTCAGATTTTCGGTGTAGGCAGGGGATTCCCATGTAATGACGCGTTTGAAATTGTCACTGACGCGCACATGGGCTTTGCTGTTGTCGTCCGCTTCTCCCATGTGAAACACGGCTTCGGTTTTGTCGGTTTCCACGGTAAAGCCCAGCCCCGTGCCGTCTCCCGTGTTAAGACAGGCGCCGTTGCTCTCATCGGTGAAAATATAATATCCCGTGCGCTGGTCGCCGTCGTCCGCCGCCCACACGCCGCGGCAGAAAGTTTCTCCCGTATCACGGATCGTCTGCCCCGCGTCGGAACCCGAGACGGCATCGCTGCCCTTTCCGCAAGCCGCCGCGCTCACCACAAGCGCCAGCGACAGACCCAGCGCCGCCATTTTCGTCCATTTGATTTTCATACAAATAACCTCCCCCGGTTACAATTAACGCCACTAATAAGACGATTCATAGATATTATGATGCGCTCCCCGTTACCATCTTCTTTATTCACTGTTGTTCGGAAAGTGAACACGGGTACTCAAAATTCCCGGTCGCGTCAGGAAAAGCCTCTGCAAACGACCGGGAAAAGTCACTCAAAAAATCAGCCGATGAATTTGTCGTGAATCGCCGCGACCGCCGCGTCCGCGTCCTCCGCGTTGATAAGGACAGAGATCTTGATCTCGCTGGTGGCGATCATTCTGATATTGATGTGCGCGCCGTAAAGCGCCTCGAACATCTTCGCCGCTACGCCCGCGTGGGTTTCCATGCCCGCGCCGACGATAGACACCTTGGCGACGTCCTTGTCAATGGCAACGTCCTTGCCGCCGCAGGATTTAATGAAGTCCTTCATGAGCGCCACTGCCTCGTCGCCGCTGTCCTTGGCCACGGTGAAGCTGATATCCTTGGTGCCGTCTCTGCCGATGGACTGGAGAATGATATCGACATTGATGTTTTTGGCTGCCAGACGGCTGAATGCCTGGAACGCGATACCGGGTTCATCCGGAAGACCTACGAGCGAAATTCTTGCGACCTGTGTATCTTTAGCCACACCGCTGATCAACATTTTTTCCATATTAACATTCTCCTTCACAATTGTTCCGGGCTTTCTCACGAGCGAGGAAAGCACCTCAAGTTCCACGTTGTATTTCTTCGCCATCTCTACCGAACGGTTATTGAGCACCTGCGCGCCCAGTGTGGCGAGTTCGAGCATTTCGTCATAGGTGATTTCTTCGAGCTTGACCGCGCTGGGAATCTTGCGGGGATCAGCGGTGTAAACGCCTTCCACGTCGGTGAAAATCTGACACTTGTCCGCGTGCAGCGCCGACGCAATCGCCACGGCGCTGGTATCGCTGCCGCCTCTGCCGAGGGTGGTCATG
>CACWOA010000208.1 GCA_902762395.1 uncultured Ruminococcus sp. | reverse complement strand
AGCAGATCAAAGATCAATATTGGCTCAAATGCTGCTTTACCTGTCAATACGCGGAGTATTCGCCCTACGGCGGAAACGATTTCGGCGCCATGCTTTGCTACCGCGATCACAAAGCGGCCTGCCTGCGGGTTCACGACAAAGGAAGTTATTTCATGGAGTTAGGGGACAAAAGCTATTATCCTGCACAGGAAACAGGACTTTGCGTCGCCTATGAACCGCGTGTAAAAAACGGCGGACTTCGCGGCTTTGTACATAGATAATTACAACTTTTTGGGAGGAGAATATAAACAATATGGCAATGGAAAAAATTGTGGTGAGGGGCGCACAGGAAAACAACCTCAAAAATATCAATGTGGAATTTCCGCGCGACAAGATGGTGGTCTTTACGGGACTGTCGGGTTCGGGCAAGAGCTCGCTCGCCTTTGACACCATCTTTGCCGAGGGACAGCGGCGCTATATGGAATCGCTGTCGTCCTATGCGCGTATGTTTATGGGACAGATGAGCAAGCCGGAGGTGGATTCCATCGAGGGTCTCTCCCCCGCCATCTCCATCGACCAGAAAACCACATCCAAAAATCCCCGCTCCACCGTCGGCACGGTGACGGAAATCTACGACTATCTGCGTCTGCTCTACGCGCACATCGGCATTCCGCACTGTCCGATCTGCGGTCGCGAAATCCAGCAGCAGACCGTCGATCAGATTGTAGACCGCGTGCTGGCAATGGAGCAGGGTACCAAAATTCAGATCATGGCGCCCATCATCAAGGCGAAAAAAGGCACACACGCCAAAGAACTCGACAGCGTGCGCAAATCCGGCTTTGTACGCGTGCGCATCGACGGCAATATCTATGATTTGTCGGAGGAAATCAAGCTGGAAAAAAACATCCGCCACAACATCGAAGTGGTGGTAGACCGTCTGGTCATCAAACCCGACATCCGCAGCCGACTGGCCGACTCCATCGAAACTGCCTCCCATCTGACAGACGGCATTTCTATCGTCAATATCGTGGGCGGCGAGGATATTCTCTTCTCCCAGAACTACGCCTGCCCGGAACACGGCATCAGCACGGAGGAACTCACCCCCCGTATGTTTTCCTTCAACAGTCCGCAGGGTGCTTGCGAACACTGCACCGGTCTGGGCATCTTCATGAAGGTCAACCCCGATCTGGTCATTCCCGACCGTTCACTCTCCCTGCGCAAAGGCGCGGTGCGCGCGTCGGGCTGGTACTCTACCGACGAAAACTCCTTTGCCATGATGTATTTCAAGGGGTTAGGCAAAGAATATGGCTTTACCATTGACACGCCCATCAATAAGATGAGTGAAGAAGCGCGCAACGTCCTGCTTTACGGATCGGGCGACCAACAAATCGAATTTACCCGGATGAGTACGATGGGCAGAAGCAAATTCTCCGCGAAATTTGAGGGCATTATCCCCAATCTGGAACGCCGTTACGCCGAAACGCAAAGCTCCTGGTCCAAGCACGACATCGAACCGCTGATGACCGAAGTCCCCTGCGACTTCTGCAAGGGCGACCGCTTGAAGCCGGAGATTCTCTCCGTAACGGTGGGCGGTCTGAATATCGCGGATTTCTGCAAGCTGTCGGTCACGGAGGCGCTCGAATTTCTCGATAAACTCGAACTGACGGAGCATGAACACTTCATCGCCGACCGCATTCTGAAAGAAGTGCGGCTGCGCCTCGGCTTCCTCCACAACGTCGGGCTGGAATACCTGACGCTCTCCCGTTCATCGGGAACGCTGTCGGGCGGCGAAAGCCAGCGCATCCGCCTCGCCACGCAGATCGGCTCCTATCTGACCGGCGTGCTGTATATTCTCGACGAACCGAGCATCGGACTGCACCAGCGGGACAATAACAAACTTCTCGCCACCTTGCAGCGGCTGCGCGACCTCGGCAACACCCTCATTGTGGTGGAGCATGACGAGGACACCATCCGCGCGGCGGATTATGTGGTGGATATCGGACCCGGCGCGGGCGTTCACGGCGGCGAGGTGGTCTTTGCCGGAACGGTAGAAGACCTGGTCAAATGTGAGAATTCCGTCACCGGGCAATATCTGAGCGGCGCACGGAAAATCCCCGTCCCCGACAAACGCCGTCCCGGCAGCGGGCATTGGCTCAAAATCGTAGGAGCTGCCGAGAACAACCTCCGGCACATCGACGTTTCCATTCCCCTCGGTACCTTCACCTGCGTCACAGGCGTGTCAGGTTCCGGCAAAAGCTCGCTGGTCAACGAGATTCTCTACAAGCGCCTCGCCTGCGATCTCAACCGCGCGCGCATCATCTGGGGCAAGCACGACCGCGTCGAAGGGCTGGAACATCTGGACAAGGTGGTGGACATCAGCCAGTCTCCCATCGGCAGAACGCCGCGTTCCAACCCGGCGACCTATACGGGCGTTTTCACCGACATCCGCGACCTGTTTGCCAATTTGCAGGAATCCAAGCTGCGGGGCTTCGACGCGGGACGCTTTTCCTTCAACAAAAAAGGCGGACGCTGTGAGGCGTGCGAAGGCGACGGCATCATCCAGATTGAAATGCACTTCCTGCCCGACGTCTATGTCCCCTGCGAAGTCTGCAAGGGCAAACGCTACAACCGGGAGACGTTGGAAGTCAAATACAAGGGCAAGAGCATCGCCGACGTGCTTGACATGACGGTGGAGGACGGCGTAGCTTTCTTTGAGAATCATCCCAAGATCGTGCGCAAGCTCAAGACGCTCTATGATGTGGGACTTGGGTACATCAAGATCGGACAGCCCGCCACCACCCTTTCCGGCGGCGAAGCGCAGCGCGTCAAGCTTGCTACCGAACTTTCCAAGCGCGCGACGGGCAAGACCATCTTTGTGCTGGACGAACCGACGACGGGTCTGCATACCGCCGACGTTCACCGCCTCATCGAAGTGCTGCAAACGCTGGTGGACGGCGGCAACACCGTGCTGGTCATCGAGCACAACCTGGACGTCATCAAGACGGCGGATTATATCATTGATCTGGGTCCCGAAGGCGGCAACCGCGGCGGCACCGTGGTCGCCTGCGGCACGCCGGAAGAAGTTGCGCAGGTGCCGGCTTCCTATACGGGGCACTATCTTAAAACAATGCTGCAATAAAGCAGGAAAGCAACGACAGTTACGGTGATGAATATCCGTCACATACAAGTGGCAGAAATTCATCCCGTCTGCTGCCGCTGACAGTCCATTGCCTGTTCGTTTCGGATATTCTGACGCGGAAAACGAAAAAAAATTGACGCAAATAAAAAAATATTGAAAAAAACTATTGACACGTGGCTTGGTTTATGGTATAATCACATTCGGTTCGGATGACCGGAACCAATTTTGCTGATGTGGCTCAGTTGGTAGAGCAGCTGATTCGTAATCAGCAGGTCAGGGGTTCAAGTCCCCTCATCAGCTCCACGGTATGGACGCATAGCTCAGCTGGTTAGAGCGCCTGCTTCACACGCAGGAGGTCGGCGGTTCGAGTCCGTTTGCGTCCACCATTGATAAAAAGTCGTATTTTTAGTGCTTATGTACTAAAAATACGACTTTTTATTGTAAAGGAATTCTTAAAATGAAATGTTATTCTTGCTATATGGCATAATAGGGTGTATAATTATCTTGTATGAGAGGAGTGATTTTTAATGAGTAAAGAACAATTGGATGTTGCCGATATGCAGTGCTGGGTTTTTCGTATGGCACAGAAAAAATGGAATATCTCCGGTAAGGAATGTTCGGAATTATTTCAGAAATATGATATTCTCGGGTTTATTCGTAATTGCTATGATTCGCTTCATTTAAACAGTTATTCCTGTGTTCTGGACGATGTTGAACAGATTCTAAAAAATCGTGGTGAGATTATATGTTCAAATTAAGTGATGGCTGTCTTCTTTATCATGGAAGTTACGCCTGTATTTCAGACATTG
>CACWOA010000207.1:1710-5645 GCA_902762395.1 uncultured Ruminococcus sp. | reverse complement strand
GACACCAAACACAAGTACACCATGAAGAATTTTACGTTTATCCCGTCTTACGCTATTCTCGACCCCACCGTCACCTATACGCTGCCGGCTTCGCTGACCGCTACCACCGGCATGGACGCGCTGACCCACGCGGTGGAGGCGTTCATCGGGCGCTCTACCACCAAGGAAACCCGTCGGCTGGCGCTCGAAGCGGTGAAGCTGATTTTCGACAACATTCTCACCGCTTACCGCGAACCCACCAACGCCGAGGCACGCCGCAATATGCTGGTTGCTTCCTATAAGGCGGGTGTGGCGTTCTCCAAGTCCTATGTGGGTTACATCCACGCGGTGGCGCACAGTCTGGGCGGACAGTACAATATTCCCCACGGACTCGCCAATGCCGTGCTCATGCCTATCGTGCTGGAGGACTACGGCGACGCCGCCAGCAAGAAGCTCTATATTCTCGGACGCGCGGCAGGCGTTGTGAGGGAGAATGACAGTGTGCAGATCGGCGCAAAGAAGTTTATCGCCGCCATCCGCTCTCTGAACAAACAGATGAACATTCCCGAAACGCTCTCCGGCATCCGGAAAGAGGACATCCCCAAGATGGCGCGTCACGCCGACAAAGAAGCCAATCCCCTTTATCCGGTTCCCAAGCTGATGAACGCCAGGGAACTGCAAAAATTCTATGTCAAAGTGGCAGAGGGGAGCAAGTAAAATGGAATTGGACATGATAATGCAGCAGCAGCGGGATTTTTTCCTCAGCGGCGCGACGCTGTCGGTGGATTTCCGCCTGAAGATGCTGAAACGGCTGTATGCCGCCGTCAAACAATATGAACCCGACATCGCGGCGGCGCTGCGGGAAGATTTAGGCAAGAGCGAATACGAGAGTTTTATGTGCGAATCGGGTCTGGCGCTGAGTGAAATCGGCTACATGATCAAACATGTCCGGCAGTACGCGCGGCGGAAATTCGTTTACACACCCCTCTCGCAGTTTGCTTCCACGAGCTACAAACTCCCCACGCCTTACGGCAATGTGCTGATTATGAGCCCGTGGAATTATCCTTTCCTCCTGTCCATCGAACCGCTCTGCAACGCCATCGCGTCGGGCAATACCGCGGTGGTCAAGCCCAGCGCGTATTCCCCCGCGACCAGCCGTATGGTGGAGCGCATCATCACCGAGTGCTTCCAGCCCCAATATGTCGCCGTCGTGACGGGCGGACGCAAGGAAAACGCCGAACTGCTCAACAAGAAGTTTGATTTTGTGTTTTTCACAGGCAGTCAGAATGTCGGCAGGGAAGTGTTGCGGCATACCGCCGAAACGCTGACCCCGGCGGTGCTGGAATTGGGCGGCAAAAGCCCGTGCATCGTGGACGAAACCGCCAAAATCGAGCTGGCGGCGCGGCGCATTGTCTTTGGCAAATACCTCAACTGCGGGCAGACCTGCGTCGCGCCCGACTATGTGCTTTGCCAAACGTCGGTGAAAGAGAAGCTCCTGAAAGCCATCCGCCGCGAGATCACCCTGCAATACGGCGCGAAGCCCCTTGCCAATCCCGATTACGGGCGCATGGTCAATCAGAAGCATTTCGACCGTGTGATGGGGCTGATCGACAGCGAAAAAGTGGTAATCGGCGGTCAGGGCAACCCTGAAACCTTGCAGATTGCCCCCACCGTCATGGACGGAGTGACATTTGACGACGCGGTGATGGGAGAGGAAATCTTCGGACCGGTGCTGCCGATCATCACCTATGACAAATTCTCCGATCTGTTCCCGCTGCTGGGCAACCGTCCCAAGCCGCTGGCCCTCTATATTTTTTCGCAGGACAGGCGCCGCATCAGGGCGGTCACACAGCGGATTTCCTACGGAGGCGGCTGCGTCAATGATGTGGTGGTTCACCTCGCTACCAGCGAGATGGGCTTCGGCGGCGTAGGGGAGAGCGGCATGGGAAGCTATCACGGACGCGACGGCTTTGAAACCTTCTCCCACGTCAAGAGCATCCTCGACAAGAAAACATGGCTCGACCTGCCTATGCGCTACCAGCCCTACGACAGAATCATCAACGGCAAACTGCTGCAACTGTTTTTAAAATAATGGCCTGTGGTCATCTCTAAAAAATTAACAAGCCGTTTCCCGATAAGCGGCTTGTTAATTTTTTTACCATCATCAGGCGAATCGTTTATTGATTGGAGAAATGAAAAGGGGAAAACATCTTATGAGGATAGACAGGTTGGTTTCCATTCTTTCCGTATTGCTGCAAAAGGAGAAAGTCACTGTCTCCTACCTTGCCGAGAAATTTGAGGTATCAAGGCGAACCATACTGCGTGATATTGAAAGTCTCAGCAAGGCCGGTATTCCGATTGTGACCACACAGGGCAGCGGCGGCGGTGTGTCTATTATGGAGAATTACAAGCTCGACAAAACGCTGTTATCTTCACAGGATATGCATTCCATTATCGCGGGATTGCAGGGACTTGACAGCGTAAGCGGCAGCAATCGGTACCGTATGTTGATGGAGAAACTGCATGTTGACAGCTCGACGGTTTCTACTGCGGACAACCGCTTGATGATTAATCTTTCGGGTTGGAATAAAAATGCCTTCGCTGACAAAATCGAACGGATTTTTCTGGCTATGGAGCTGGGACGCAGGGTATCATTTCGTTATTTTGCCGCAAGCGGTGAAAGCGAACGTGTGATAGAACCGTATCACATCATTTTTCAGTGGTCCAGTTGGTATGTGTGGGGATATTGCATGGAACGGCAGGATTTTCGTTTGTTCCGGCTCAGCCGGATGGCGGATCTGAAAATGCTGGATGAACCGATGGAAAACCGTGCTGTTCCCGCCTACCAACAACAAAATCATTGGGATATGAATCATCCCGTTGAGGCAACGGTGCGATTTGAAAATTCGGTCAAATGGCGATTGATCGACGAATGGGGCGTTGACCGTCTGCAATATGACGGGAACGGCGACATCGTGGTGACATTCACCTGGTCGGACTTGCCGTCTCTGTTTCATTTTGTTTTGTCCTTTGGTGATAAAGCGGAAATCCTTTCTCCCATCGAATACAGAGAACAGTTTTTGCAGATTTTGAAAAAAATGCAGAAGAAATATGACATATAGATGTCACCTTTCCTTTGGTATAATGGGGGCAAGAGGTGATTGCTATGAAAAAGGAAATGGCGCGCTGTGGGCTGGCGTGTTTTCTGTGTTCTGAAAACACACATTGCAGCGGCTGTCACGCTGATGACTGCGCAGGCGCACAGTGGTGTGAGGTGCGAAAGTGCTGTATGGAAAAAGGCTATTCGCATTGTTACAAATGCGATTTGGCTGAGACTTGTCAAAAAGGAATTCTGGCAAATCTTAAACCGCATGTTTTTACCCTGTTTGCCAAACGGTACGGTGAAAATGAATGGATTGCCTGTTTGGAGCGAAACCGTCAAAACGGTATTGTATATCACCGCAACGGAATCCGCGGTGATTATGATGACTGCAAAAACAGGGAAGAATTGATGAAACTGATACGGGAGGGGAAGCATAATGGCAGTTGACTATAAGAAAGAATACAAGGAATTTTATATGCCGAAAAACCAGCCTGCGATTGTCGATGTACCGGCCATGCGTTTTATCGCGGTGCGCGGCAAGGGCGACCCGAATGAGGAGGACGGCGAGTACAAGCAGGCAATCGGATTGCTTTATGCCGTGGCATTTACCATCAAGATGAGCAAGAAGGGCGACCACCACATCGAAGGATATTTTGATTATGTCGTGCCGCCGCTGGAGGGGTTCTGGTGGCAGGACGGTATCATTGGCATAGACCTTGCTCACAAGGAAGCCTTTCAGTGGATTTCCCTCATTCGGTTGCCGGATTTTGTAACCAAAGCCGATTTTGATTGGGCGATCAGGGAAGCGGCGGCCAAAAAGAAAACCGATTCTTCCTGTTTTTCCAAGGTGTCG
>CACWOA010000207.1:0-1662 GCA_902762395.1 uncultured Ruminococcus sp. | reverse complement strand
GTTTGTGCGTACAGTGCATGCATATCGGCGCTTATGACGACGAGCCGAAAACGATTGCTATGATGCACACGTTTGCTTCTGAAAACGGCTATGACATCGACATCACCGATTCCCGTTATCACCACGAAATCTATCTCAGCGACGCCAGACGGGTGCCGCCTGAGAGAAGAAAGACGGTGCTGCGTCTGCCTATAAAGCCCAGAATTCAATAATACGCCGCCGCGCTGTCATATGACAAAAAGGGTGCTGCTTCACTGGGATTTTTCCCGGTGAGACAGCACCCTTGGTTGTTTTATCTGTCAGTGTAAAAACTATCTTCCGATTATCCCTTGTATTCCGACAGGGTGATATCTACAGAATAATTCTGACCGTTTCTTCTGATGACCATGTTGATGGTGTCGCCCACGGAGCATTTCTTGAGGGCGGCCGAGAGATCGGCGTCGGATTCGATTTCGGCGTTGTTGAAAGAGACAATGATGTCGCCCGACTTCAATCCGGCTTTTTCCGCGTCGGAACCGCTGTCTACCTTGGAGATATACAGACCCGGTTCGCTCACGCCGTACATCCACATGGTCTGGTAGTTGCCGACATAGACCACAGAGATACCAAGACCTACACGCCCCTTGACATAGCCGTAGTTCATGAGGTCACTGATGACGGTTTTGACGGTATTGGCGGGAATGGCAAAGCCAAGCCCCTCGATGTCGGAACCGCTGGATTTCGCGTTGACAATGCCGATGAGGTTGCCGCTGTCGTCAAAGAGTCCGCCGCCGGAGTTGCCGGGGTTGATGGCGGTGTCGGTCTGGAGCAGCGTCATGGTTTCGCCGTCGATTTCAATTTCTCTGTCGAGCGCGCTCACAATGCCGCTGCTGACAGTGCCGCCAAGCTGTCCGAGCGGGTTGCCGATGGCGATGGCGGTCTGACCGACCTGCAATTTGTCGGAATCGGCGACCAGCACGGCGGGGGTCAGTCCGCTCGCGTCGATTTTCAGCAGGGCGAGGTCGGTTTTTGCGTCGTCGCCCTTGATGGTCGCGTCGTAGCTGGTGCCGTCTTTGAGGGTGACGGTGATTTTATTCGCGCCGTCAATGACGTGATGGTTGGTGACGATATAGCCGTCCGTGGTGAAGATCACGCCGCTGCCTGCGCCCTGAGAAATGTACTGTCCCATAAAGCTGTTGGTGGAGACGATTTCGGTAGTAATCTCCACAACCGAGTTAGCGACGGAATTGGCCACATCCACCACTGAGTAGGCCGCCTGACTGCTGTCGTCGGAGGTGCGGTCAATCGCCTGAAAGACCACCTTGGAGCCGTCCTCGGTCTTGATGACGGTTTCGCTGCCGCCGCCCATTTTGGCGCCCGCAAAGCCGCTGGTCAGTCCGATGACAGCCGCCGCCGCGACAGAAACCAAAACGGTGGGCAGATTAAGGCTGCCCGACTTGCTGCCGCCGTTGTTCGGCGCGCGATAGCCGGTATTCTGGTTCGCGTACTGGTAGCCCGTGGTGTAGGCGGGGGCGGAGTAGGTCTGATTCTGCGGGGGGTATTGCTGGCTGTACTGGGTTTGCCCCGTATAAGCATTGTCCCTCTGGTTGGGGACAGGATTGCCGGCGCCTCCGTAGCTGTAGGAACCGTCGCTGCCGAATGGATTATTGTTATTGGTGTAAT
>CACWOA010000206.1 GCA_902762395.1 uncultured Ruminococcus sp. | reverse complement strand
GGCCTATCGGGTCATCACCGGTTTTTTGTTCGTACTCTTCTCGTTTTACAATATCTACTACCAATACTTCCGGATGGTGTTTTCATGGCGTATGCTGGGACAAGCCACAGACGCTATGCAGTTCTGGAAGGATATCCTTGTAACGATTCTGAGCGTATGGTATCTTATCATCCTGTTCTTTTTACCGCTGTTGCTGATGTGCCTGGCAGGGCGTCGTTTCTTTGATGACAAATACCGACGAAACGGTCTTCTCGCGGTGATCGGACTGGTGTTGGCTTTGATTCCGTATTCGCTCATGATGGCGGGTTTTCACGCCGAACGCAAAAAACAAATCAGCGACGGCGCCGCCTATTACTACACCTATCTGCAAAACAGTCTCGAACAGCCTGTCCGGTATTTTGGTCTGGCGAATACGGCGCGTCTCGAGTGGAAACAGATTCTTTTCGGCGCTCCGGAAGAAGATTTGGAATATGAAAACGTCGAACTGCCTTCCCTGTTGTCTGATTCGGACATTTCCGCGTCTGATCTTCCGGCGCGCGAATACGGGGAACATCGGATGGAGCTGAACTTTGACGCCACGATTAACGCGCCGGGCAGCGACATCTACAAAAAAATGGATCGTTATTATGCCTCCGTGACGCCCACCAAAGAAAACCGGTACACAGGTATGTTCAAAGGGAAAAATCTGATTATCATTACACTCGAGGGTTTTTCCTATAAAGCGATTGACCCTGACTTTACCCCTGTCCTATACAAAATGGCAACCCAGGGCTTTGTGTTTGAAAACTTTTACACCTCGAGCTGGGTCGGCAGTACGGCATCCGGAGAATATGCCAATATGACCGGCAATGTTTACGCCACTTCCAATTGTCTGAAACGGCTCTATAACACCTACCAGCCCTTCGCGCTGGGCAACCAGTTCAAGGCGCTGGGGTACCGGACCGTGGCGTATCACAACAACACCTTCTCCTATTACTCCCGCCATCTCTCACATCCCACCCTCGGATATACTTATAAAGCCATCGGCAACGGTCTGGTGCTGGAGCACGACTGCTGGCCGCGTTCCGACAAGGAAATGGCCGAAGCGACGGCTGACGAATATATCGGAACCGGTCAACCGTTCCATGCCTATTATATGAGTGTAAGCGGACATACCCGTTACACCACGCTGGGCAATACGATGAGCAAAAACCATTACAACGATCTTCCTGAAAAATACAAGGACTATCCGGAAGAAGTCAAGGCCTATATGGCGTGTCAGTATGAAGTCGAGCTGATGCTGGAAGTGCTGGTGGATCGTCTGGAAAAATCGGGGGAATTGGAAGATACTGTTTTTGCGATGGCTGCCGATCATTATCCCTACGGTTTGCACGATGATTCGCTCGCATGGCTTTATGGGCTTGAGGAAGAAGGCATTCGGGAGCAGTTGCCCCTTTACCGCGACAGCTTTATTTTATGGAGCGCTTCCATGAAAGAGCCAATCGTGGTCACTCGTCCCGCGGGGAATGTGGATATTCTGCCGACGCTTTCCAATCTGTTTGGACTGGAATACGATTCACGCATTATGATGGGAAAGGATATTCTCAGTGAGGGAGATCATTTCGCGATCCTGATGATTAACGGAAATTGTTCCTGGATCAGCACGCAGGGCGCTTATGACGGTCGCACCCATATTTTTACCCCCGATGAGAATTGTGTGTTGTCCGGTGATGATCTCACACGTTATGTAGACAGCATAAATAAGCACATTAAAAACGAAACCTTCTACTCTCATCAGATTCTGAATTACAATTATTATCGGCATATTTTTGACGCTTCGCGTCAATAAATCTGTCATCCTGTTATCGGCAGGCGTTGTGTATATCACAGCGTCTGCCGATTGCTGTATTCACCCGTCAAATAAAAAAAAGAAAAACTTCAAAAAAACCTGTAGGGTTTCCCGTTTCTCCTGCGTCTAATTCAGTGAAAGGAGGCAAAAGCATTGAAAAATACGGTACCGCATGATGCAAAACCTAACGATGCCGCAAAGGCGATAGAAATCATGATCGAAACATACGGCGACAGCCTGCTGCGGTTATGCTGCCTTTACATGGGAAATCTGTCCGCCGCGGAAGACGCATTGCAGGAAACCTATCTGAACGCCTTTCGCCGCTACGAAACCTTCCGGCACGAATGTTCCGACAAGACATGGCTCACCGGCATCGCTGTCAATGTCTGCCGTTCGGCACTGCGACGGGAAAAACGGCGGGGGCTGCATTTTATCCCCCTGCCCGAAGGTATGGATGAAGAACGAATCCCCGATGATGCGGCAACAGAGGTAATATACGACGACACGGTGCTGCGGGAAATCCACCGCCTGTCCCCTAAATACAGGGAAGTCATCCTGATGTACTACTATCAGGAGATGAAAGCCAAGGAAATTGCCGCTGCGCTGGACATCAGTGAATCCGCCGTAACAGTACGACTGACCCGTGCGAGAGAGCAGCTCAAAAAGAAGCTGTCCGACTGGTATTATGACTGAAAGGAGTAAACGACCGCATGAAACAACCTCATATCAACATGAAACAGCACATTGACGAAACCATGAAGGATATCAGGGTGAATGACACATTGAAAAAAGACATTCTGGAAAAAATGAAAAACGATACACCGACAAAACCGAAGCTTTCCCTGCGCGTGAAGAAAATCGCAGCCGTCGCCGCTGTAGCGGCGCTGATTGCCGCCTATCCGCTGACCGTGGCGGCACAGCATCTGCCGGAAATCGCGGAATGGATTGCGCCGTTTATCGACGAAAACCTGACGGATTATGTCTATCCTGTCGGCGAATCCTGCACCGATAACGGCATTCAAGTGACCTTGGAGAGCGCCGTCAACGACGGTCATCACGCGCAGATTTACTTTACCGTGCAGGACGTGGACGGCAAGGACAGACTGGGCGAAGATCTCGACCTTTGCGACACCGACAGCATTGACATCGGCGGCGATTCCGCTTCTACTGCGTCCGTGGTGTCATATGACCCGGAAACACAAACCGCCTGGTGCTGTTCTTATACGACTGTCTCCGATGACATCAGCAATAAGGCCGTCACCTTCCGCCTCGGCATGCTGATGGCGCACACCACCAAAACAGGCGTATTTGACACCGGTGTCAGCCTTTCCGAGCTCCTTGCCGGCAAACCGGAAACGATCAAGGCGAAATCCGTCATGCTCTTTGACAATACGCCGGATGACACGCTGCTGTTAAAACCTGACGTGATGAAAATTCCCCTGCGCGAGGGACTTGACTGCGTCTATATTTCCAATATCGGCTATATCGACGGTCAGCTGCATATTCAGTACAAATGGGAAAAAAGCTTTGACAATCACGGCTGGTTTTATCTGGATAACGGAGAACCGATTGATTACGATTCGGAGGATTTCGCGCTCAGACGGGAACAATGCGAAGGAACCTGCACCTATGATTTCCGCACCAAGCAGGACGAAAAACAGTGTGGTTTCAACAGCTTTGTGAAGCATCAGGAGCAGGTGTTTGCTATTCCTGAGGGCGAATTGAAAAACTACAGACTTCTCGCTGACTTATATCTCGACGGCGACATCACCGAAGGAACCTGGAAGGTTTCCTACAAAATGCAAAGCACCGAAAAGCTCGTTTACAGAGTGAAAAACGCCGACGCGATTGAGATTACCCCGTTTGGCGTGTATGTGCTGGGCTACAGCGGAGAGGGAACGCCGCGCGTAGGCATTTCCTATGTAGACGGCAGCAGTTATGAAAACGATTATTTCGAGCTGGAATCCGTCACAGGATGGCTCCATAAAAAGCGCAATTTTTACGGTCAGTGCCGGGATGACCTCAATGAGCTGGGATTTAACAAAATCTCCTCCGTTTCACTGGACGGCGAAGAAGCAACCCGAAAAAAAAAAAAAAAAAACGTCTTATTTTATAATAAAGTCCGT
>CACWOA010000205.1 GCA_902762395.1 uncultured Ruminococcus sp. | reverse complement strand
GACAGCCCCCTCAAAGAGGGAGCCGATAATGCCTCCCTCCCTGAGGGAGGTGGCACGTTAGTGCCGGAGGGAGTGAATGTCACTAAGTTGTAGATAGTGAACTGCTAACGGCTAAATACAGCTAAAATCGTGCTGCGATTTGTTCTATGGCGGCGTTGGCATAATACCAGATGCTCCGCTCGGAAATAAAAAGCCGATCCGGAATTTCCTCAAAGGGAATCCTTTCAATATACAGGCAGAAAAGGACGTCGCGGTGTCTGGGATTTTCCACGCAGGCCAGCATATCCAGCACGCGCTTCTCCTGTTGTTCCCGCTGGAGAAGTCTGTCGGCGTAATGATGAATCAGTCCGTCCATCAGTTCGATGACCCGCTCCACCTTGTCGGATATATCGCTGCCGCGCGCGTAGCTGCCGCCTGTCACCACGGCTTGCAGATAATGCATATCCTCCCGCTTTTCCTCTATTTTATGGCGAATGCCCTCACATTCGTGGCAAAGCTGTGTGTATTGCTTCAATTGCTGCTTGACTTCATCCTTGGTCATGCATAGCCTCCTGCTGCGCCTGTCTCTTGATCGAAAAGACAATGGCGCGTATCTTTCTGATGAGTTGCTGTTTCCGGATGCAATTGGTGCACATCAATGTGCCGTTGGTTTTGTTGCCGCAATAGGTGCAGCGTTTTGTTTTTCCCATAGTAGTTCCTCCCTTTGTGATGTCGTCATTTGCGCGGCGTACTGCTCCCGTTCCCGGAGCCATACAGTCAGCCGCTGCTGCTCGCTTTGTCCGCTGATCTCATAGCGTTCGTAAGGATTCAGCGGGATCATTCATGCGTCGCCTCCTCTCTGCGCTCCTGCAGCAGTTCAAGGTCGATTCTTTCGCAGAGACCGCTTACCAGATCATACACCACATCGTGATTGTACTGGGGATAAAGCTTTTCTCTTGCGAGCTTTTCCACCGCCGCTGCCAGCGCGAATTTGTAGACGTCCGATTTTTTCATTGCTGTGTCCTCCTTGTCCATCAATAAAAAGTATCGTTTTTCCTTAGGGGGAGATCCCCTTTTTTTCTCATGAATTCCTTAAACGGAATTTACGATGTTATTATAATACCTTTGAAGGGATTTGTCAAGTACTTTTTACTGGCTTTTTTCCGTACAGGGAATTTTTTATGCTTGACACCCTCTTATAATCATGGTATCATACTATCAGAGAAGCAAACCGCGATTTCCTTGTAAGAGCCTGCTGACGTATCTCCGCGTGTGCGGATGGCGCAGTCAGATTTTTCGCCAAGGCAGCCAAAACCGCAGGCAATACTTTGTGTATTAACGAGGATTTTGGCAAAATATGGCGGAAAAGATGCAAGCAAGCCGTGCGTGGAGAGATACGTCAGCAGGCTCTGAGGAAAGAAAGAAGGGGTTGTCATGACATTCAATGAGTTTATCAATAAACGCCGCAAGGAATTGGGCATGAGGATTGACGAACTGGTAGAGCGTTCGGGTCTGCCTAAGGGAACAGTCAGCAAGATTACCTCAGGAGAAAATGTCAATCCGAAGCTCAACACCATTCTTGCCATCTGCCGTGCGCTGGAATGCTCCATTGACGACGCGTCGGGGCTGTCGGATACCAGCAATCAATATACATGGAACGAACTGGAGCATATGCGCAAGTACCGTTCGCTTGATCGTTACGGCAAAACCATGCTGGATTCCGTGATGCAGCTCGAATATGAGCGCTGTCATCCCACCATTCGCCTGATTACCCGTCCCTATTATTCGCTGCCCGTGTCCGCCGGCTATGGCAATCCTCTTGACGAAGCGCCGCAGGAGGAGATGGAAATCGAGGACACCCCCGAACACCGCAAGGGCGATTACCTCGTGAGGGTCAGCGGCGATTCGATGCAGCCCTATTGCAACGACGGGGATATTGTGCTGGTGCGCAAGCAGGAAACCGTGGAGATCGGAGAAATCGGCATTTTTGTGCTCAACGGAGAGAGCTATATCAAACATTTAGGGGTCAACGAACTGATCTCGCTCAATCAGAATTATCCGCCCAAGACGTACACCGCCTCCGACAGCATTATCTGCTGCGGCAAGGTGCTGTGCAAAATATAAACCGTGATATTGACAGAAACGCCTCGGTTCCTTCACACACAGGAATCGGGGCGTTTTTATACAAAGAAAAATTGTCAACCTTATTTTTAAAAACAGGTTGACAATCAGAAGAGAGCGTGCTACAATGGGATTACATTTTTTATTTGAATGATCAGGAGGTCTCTGGCATTATGAGTGAAAATAATGGCAAAGTAAAAGAAAACATCAAGAAGAATCAGAAAATCACCACGGCGGATATTGTGGTGGTGGCGCTGTCCACGGCACTGATCGCGGTCTGTTCGTGGATTTCCATTCCGATGGCGGTGCCGTTCACACTCCAGACCTTTGCCGTTTTTGCGGTGGCGGGAATCTTCGGAGCCAAGCGCGGCACGCTGTCGGTGCTGGTCTATATCCTGCTGGCTGTCATCGGCGTGCCGGTGTTGGCGGGGATGAAGGGCGGTTTCGACAAGATCATCGGCAGCACAGGCGGCTACATTGTAGGCTTTGTTTTCATTGCGGTCATTGTGGGCTTCGTGTCCGACAAATTCCACAGGAAGGCGCTGCCGTTGGTTGTCGCGATGCTTGTGGGGCTGGCGGTCTGCTATGCTTTCGGTACGGCATGGTTTATGTTCGTCTATGCCCGTACTTCGGGCGCTGTGGGACTCGGCACCGTGCTGGGCTGGTGCGTGGTTCCCTTTATCATCCCCGACTGCGTTAAAATCGCCTGCGCGGTCATTCTGTCCAACAGGGTGGGGGGTAAGTTAGCCGTTAGCGATTAGCTGTTGCTTTTTTGGAAATGGATTGCGTCTCAAAGGTTTGGTGTTTCGTCTGTTTATAATTTTTCTATCGAATCATCCATTCTGACCGTTTTTCTGCTGCGGAAATCCGTATTTCTGCGGCAGAAATCCCTGTTATTGCGACAAGAATGCAACAAATAAAATAAAAGCAAATAAAAGTAAATAAAAGTAAAGTAAATAAAACAAAAGCAAAGCAAACAAAAGCAGCAGCAAAGCAAATACGCCCAAAGGGCGTGCGCCTTGCTGCTGCTGCCATATTGCAATGATTTTTTTTTGATTTTGTTGCTGCTGCCCACATCACACATCACACTTCACACTGCCCCGCTGCCAAAAGCGGAAATGCCTTTGGAGAGAGAGAAAAGGCCGAGGCTGTAGAGGGCGATGGAGAGGGGCTTGCACAGCAGGATAATGAGCGAGTAGGTCTTCCATGTCATCTTGGTGGTGCCCGCGAGGTAACAGATCAGTCCGTCGGGAGCGCCGGGAAGGAAGATTGCCACCGCAAAGAGCTTGGCAAAGCGTCCGTGATCGTCCGTCCAATGCTCGTATTTTTCGATGGATTCGGCGGAGAACAGCCGATACATCAGCGGCTTGCCGTATTTGCGGGAAATCCCGAACACGACCAGCGAACCGATGGCGATGCCGATGTAATTATACCAGAAGCCCCACCACGGGCCGAACATCAGCACGCCGCACAGCAGCGTCACCCCTCCCGGAATGACGGGAATGCCCACTTCCAGCGCCTGCAGCGCCACGAAGATGAGCGGCGCCGCCAGTCCGAAGCCCGCAATCCACGCTTGCAGCGTTTCGGGGGAGTTGAAAATCCCCTTCCGCCAGCCGAGAATCGTCAGGATGACGAGCGCGGCCAGAATCACGACGGTGGTGATATGGGTCAGAATGCGCACCGCCTTGTTGTCGTGTACCTTTTCGGCTCGTTCTTTTAACTGGGTGAGCGGTTTTTCGATTTTTTCTCCGAGTTTTACTTCCAGTTGTTCTTCCTTTTCTTTCAAGGCTTGTGTCACCGGCTTGTCCTCCGGCAAAGCCACAATCGCCTGCGGCTGCAATACGCCGACTCTTTCCAT
>CACWOA010000204.1 GCA_902762395.1 uncultured Ruminococcus sp. | reverse complement strand
CACTCGATATCGCGGGATCAAGGTTCTCCAAATGACGGATGCTGTTGATAGACGGCATGATCGGTGACCATGTTGTTTCAGCTTCATCACTCCCGCCATCCCCGCTGTCCTCGTCATTCCCATCGTCCGAGTTACTCCCAGGGACCGAGTCATCATCTTCATAGCTCTCATTCAGGAAAGGCGCTTTTTCAAACAAGCTGTTAACCGTCTTTTCATCGCTGTTGGCGATGTTGGAGAGGGCGACATCGTTGTAAGCCACCGCGCGAAGCACGATGTCCTCGCCGGGTATAAACGCATTGCTATTCGCGGTACCAATTTCGGCAAAATGCATATTTGCTGTAGTGATGTCATCAAGAATAACGGTATAACCCGACGCTTTGTCACCTTCTATTCTCGTACCGGTAGCAGCGTTCTCAAGCCTGAATACCTGCTGTGCCTGACTGATCTTGCCTGTCACCAGCAAGGCAATTTTGTAATCAGTTCTATCTGGGCCATTTTTATCCGTTATCTTCGCAATCAGCTTTTCTCCGTTTTCGACCTCCAGCACAGGTGCTTCCAAGGGAGCACCCTGGGGCAGCGAAGCCGCCTCGGTGCCGCCGTACCAGCCGAGATGCGCTCTCCGGCGCGCGCCCTTGTTTTCATCCCCGCTCAGAGCCATCGCTCCGGAATACACGCTGTCGGCGAAAGTGACATCTAAATTATTGTCATACTTAAATTTTCCCGTCGGCGAAGCATAAAACACATCCAACACCAGACCGCTGCTGGGCTGGTAGCGCACGATATAGTTTCCTCCCATCACCGTTCCGTCCAACGCATAGGGCGGCAATATGAGATTAAAGATGGGGGCGCTAACGTTTGTGCCGCTGTCAGAGCTGCTGACGGAGAAATAATAGACGCCGTTCCATGGATCCGAAGCCTCACGGTTTCCGTAGTCGGAATCCTCGCCCTCCTTCAAGCCGGACGAATACTCGATCAAACCTACATAACCTTCGTTTCTGGCCATGGTCAGATGATTTTGTGCCGCAACAAATATTTCCTTGGCAATTGCGTCCAGTTCCACCTGATTCAGGCTTTCCTGATGCGTCTGCACAGCAACAAAAGCCACGCCGGCCAACACGCCGATGATCGCCACAACAATCAATAATTCCGCCAGGGTAAAGCCACGCTGGTTACGCTTTCTTTTCATGCCGTCCACCACCTTATAATCCTGCTGATTTTGGTTGTTACGTCTTAAAAGACGCTGGCGCTATGTTCCGGCGAAAATCGCGTCATTTGGGATAACCCGAATGATCAGATCGCCAGGGGTCTCTTCATCCCCAATTTGTGCGAGAATTTTATCATCAGTAGAATGACACACCCTCAATTCCGAAACTGTTACCAGCTTTTTCGCTGCGTCATAATGAAAACCGCTGCAACAGACATATAGCTTATCCTTGCGCCCCCGTTGTGCCTCAAGGGAAGCAATCAACTCGCGCGGAGGCACTGTGACGCCTTCTGCGGCTTTCCAATCAGGATTAATGATTCCAAAGAAGCTCGAATCGCCTTCGGCAAGGTTTCCATAGTCCTGGTATTCCTGTAGCATGACCGTATTGGCCTTATATTTATCGTCAGTACCAGTATTTGGATACACATATATTCTGGAATCCGCTCCCCTGTCGGCGCTATAATAGGTAATACTGGTGGTATCCTCGTCAAGTGGGGCAATTCTCTGCGCCGTCGCAAATTCGTTGCGCAACGCCGTAATCGCCGTGGAGAGCATTACCTTGGCATTGGCCGCGTACACGACTTTTTCATAAGCATTTTTCGCCACGGGAATACCCTCCGCAACGATGGCTGAAACAAGCAGCAATATGATGATTGCTACCAGTGTCTCCGCCAATGAAAAGCCCGAACGGCTTTTTATTTTTCGTCTGATATGCATGGTTTCAAAAGCCTCCCGCAGCCTACTTCGCATACGCGACCACCGGTTTGCCGCCTAAAACAGGGTTTTTGGCATAGCGAACGGGAAAACCGGTCGTTTCGTTTGCAATCTTCTTGTCGATTTTAATTTGAGCGGATCCTTTAGTTGTTTTTTCACTATAGTTTGTACCGCCGCTATCCCCGGGCGTCGCCAAGTCATTGTTGGCAAGGTAATACGCCTGCATTGTATTCTCGCTGGTTGTCACAACGCGCGCAGCCGTACCAATCGCCCCGGCCAGCATTACCAGCGCCAGTGCTGATACCAATAAAGCAATCAACGTCTCAGCAATGGTTTCGCCCGAATGATCTCTCAACTTCTTCATTATACGTTTGCTCATAATCCTGCTCCAGCTTTATAGTAAAGCATCTGTCCGGCCATGCACATTAGACGGGTACGCTGCTCTTGACGATGTCTGTCAAAGTCCACTTCATTTTTGTCACAGTGGTCGTTGTTTTCTTGATTTTGACTTTATAATCCTTGCCGCCGTTTCCAACCTCTGTAGGCGTCCCAGTATTGGACTTCTCATCCACATCCGTTTTTACGTCTGCTTTGAAAGACGCTTTCAAGGTATAGTTGTTTCCCTTTGTGTCACTTTTACTGATGTAGAAAACAAGAGCGTCCTCATCCGGCTTCGCCCGAGCCCGTATATTTACGGCAAAAACATCTGTTATCGTTGTATCCGTTGTATCCGTTACTTCAGCTGTCAGCAGCAATGACGTATCGGGTGATACCTCAGCCGGAATGTCAAACAAGTTAGAATCATTTTTTTTCGCGATTCTGTATGACGCGGAATCGAGGACGCTTAGCGTTATAATCGCATCACTGTCTAACAATGGTGTAGCGGAAGATTCATCTGCCGGGGTGTCGCCATACCATATTTTGACTTCTGGTGAGCCGGAACCGGGAACGGGATCACCGGGTGTCTCAACCCCGTTTACAATGGTGTTTGTTGTCTCACTCGTTGCGATGGATTTCACGGTCACGGTCTTCCCATCCAGCGCATCCTTGAGCAACTCTGCGGCGGAGGTCACAGCATAATACCGCTGGTCGGATTCCGCAATCTGATCCATGCGCCCGCTGGCCGCTGTCGCAGCCACGATCACGATACCGCTGATCACGGCGCACACCAGGAACAGCAGCAACGCGAAGGTGATGGACGCGCCCCTCTGGGATTTTATTTTGTTTTTCAGGGCGTTCATCGCGCCATCACCTCCGGTTGTGTTGTGGGTTGGTTATCATGGGTCAGGGCTTGGTCAGGGTTTGGCAGTCTCCCGGCTTATTTTGTTATCGAACGATTTATCTGCTTTGAGATAGCCGGTTCCATTTTCATTGACCGTCAGAATGAACCAGTTGTCGTTTGTTGTCTCAAGCGCCTTGTAGCCGCTGGGAACAGTAGTTTCGTGCAGATAGTAGGTTCCGTAGGGCAGCTTGCCGATCCAGAACGCGCCCGCCTCGCCGGATTCCAAGTCTTCCATTCCGGTCTTTTCATTGCCCTTGCCATCCTTGAAGGAAATCACATTACCTTCGTCGTCTCTCAGCCTTACCACCGTCTGCTTATCCGCGTAATAGACGGTGAACTTCGCATCCGTCAGCGGCTTGTAATCCGCGCCGTCCACCTTCCGCAGGATGACCTTGCGGCTACGGGAGTCTGTGTTCATCAGGTTATAGATGGGCAATGTATCAGTCACAGTCGTCGTTCCACTCGGCGATTTATACTTTTGCACCTTGGTAGCATCGGTCACAGAGCCATCATTGATAAACTGAGTGGTAGGCGCTTCTTTCGAATTTGGCCAAGTTATGGTTGTGCCACTCTTTACAGAAGCATCCCATTCGGGCAAGCCAGTAGTAGCATTCTTGTTTGCCACATGAATGGTCACACAGCCCTTGCCGTCAACAACGACGCGGTACATATCTTCAACGGCTTCGTAGTTTAACGCAGTTCCTGTGATGGTCGGCGCACCTGTATTCTCCACCAGCGTCGTCTGATCGCGAACTTTCTCGATCAGGAAGTACACTCCCGGCGGAATCTTCTCAAAGACCACAAGGCCGTC
>CACWOA010000203.1 GCA_902762395.1 uncultured Ruminococcus sp. | reverse complement strand
CGAAAACACCGACATTCTTTGCACGGCGCTCGAGGTGTTCCCCCGCCTGACCACGGTGGAAATGTGCCGCTGCGGGCTGCCGGACGAAACCATGGCACAGCTTCGGGAAACATACCCCGCTGTCAGCTTTATCTGGACGGTTCAATTCCTGCGCTACACGGTGCGCACCGACATCAGGGCGTTTTCCACGCTGGCGATGGACTACAGCCGTCCCGGCGATTCCGAAACCTTTCTGCCCTTGTTCCGGTACTGCACCGAGCTGCGGGCGCTTGATCTGGGGCATATGCGCATCACTGATATCAGCGAAATCCGGCATCTGAAAAAACTGCACACCCTCATCCTCGCGGACAATTATATTTCCGACATCTCCCCTCTCGCCGACCTGAAGGAACTGAATTACGTCGAACTCTTTCAGAACGACATCACGGATTTTTCGCCGCTTTTAACCATTCCCCACCTCGAAGACCTGAATATCTGCTACAACCCCCACCTTCTCAATCCCACCGGCTTTACCCAATGCCCCACCCTCCGGCGGCTGTACTGCTCCCACTGCGGGATATCCGTGCAGGACCGGATAACCATGCAGCAGGGGCTTCCCGCCGACTGCGAATTCAACTGGACGGCTGCCAACTGCGTGTATGACGGATGGAGAGACAACGCCAAAAACGCTGTCATCCGCAATGTGTTCCGTACCTGGTGGAAGGTAAAGGAATATCCTGCGTGGGACGCGGCTGTCTATTGATCGTAATTGTGTAGATTTCATTAAAACCTGTAAAAATGACTTGCAAATGATTATGCATATGTGATAAGATATAAGGAGATAATTTTTTGTTTGTGCATTTACGGTGATAGTTTTATGCTGAATGATTTTATTGAAATTGTCGAGCGCCTTGTCACTTACTTTACGATATTTGATTTTCTCGACATTGTGATCGTTTCCTTTCTCGTCTATTATCTGATCGTGTTTATCCGCGACACCAGAATCCAGCAATTGATGAAGGGCATTCTTTTCATCTTCATCGCCTACCTCCTCGCTTCGTGGCTCAAGCTCAACACGCTTCTCTACATCATCGAGGTGGTCATCAACAACGGTATTCTGGCGGTCATCATTATCTTCCAACCGGAACTGCGCAGCTTTCTGGAGCATATGGGGCGCAGCAAGCTCTCCGTCGCCAGCTTCTTCGGTGAGCAGGAGGATCCCCACGAGGCGCAGCTGAATGCCATCAACGGCGTGGCGGACGCCTTCCGCACGCTGCAAAAGCAGAAAATGGGAGCGCTGGTGGTGTTTGAACAGGAGGATATCCTCAATGACATCGCCGCCACCGGCACGCAGGTGGACGCCATTCCCAACGCCGGTGTGATTGCCAATATCTTCTTCAACAAGGCGCCTCTGCACGACGGCGCGGTCATCATCCGCGACGCGCGCGTGCATTCGGCGGGCTGTATTCTGCCGCTGACCAAAAACAACAACATCTCCATGGAGCTTGGCACCCGTCACAGAGCCGCTATCGGCATGAGTGAAAACTCCGACGCGGTGGTTGTGGTGCTTTCGGAAGAAACGGGGCAGCTTTCCATCGCGGTCAAGGGAGAACTGCGCCGCTTTGATACCGTGACGGAATTCACCTCGGAACTGATGCAGGTATTGCTCCCCAGCAGCAGCGACGACAGCGGCAAAAAGCACATCCGTTTCCTCTCCGACGTCAGAAACAAGATCGCAGGCAACGGCAGCAAACATCAAAAAAAGGATTGAATCATATGGGGAAGAAAAAATCCGGCGTCAGAAATATTCTCTCGTCCGCCTATAAAAAGACGCACGAATTCATTCATCGACCATGGTTTTACAATAAAAAATTTCTGGTGACGCTCTCGGTGCTTTGCTCCGTGATGCTCTGGGCTACGCTTGCCACCAATGTCAGTCCTGTGGAGACAAAGACCATTTCATCCGTACCCATCACCATCAATTACGACACCATCAAGGAAAACTTCGGACTGGATTTTGTAGAGGTCATCAGCCCGGAATCGCTCAAGGAGTTGGAAATTGACGTAAAAGTCAGCGGGCGCAAATACCTTCTCTCGCAGCTTTCTGCGGATGATTTTTCCGCTGTCGCCACCGCCAACAAGAGCATTTCCAAACCCGGCTCCTACGATTTCACCCTGCTGATCACCTGCAACAATCCCCTTCTCGACGTGAAGATTGACTCCAATTCCCAGCCGATGTATGTCAAATTTGACCGCTTTGTCGATAAGGATTTCCCCATATCCAAGGTAGTGGGCGTGGGCGCGACCGTTCCCGCCGATTCCGGACTCACGATGGGAACGCCCTACGCCAATGTCACCAACGTCACCGTCAGCGGTCCCGAAACCGAGGTCACGCAAATCGCCTCGGTGATCGTCAGCGCGGACGTCAACAAGGAGCTGCGCGACGGCGAAACCTTTGACGGCACCATTCTGTTTCTCAACGAAGACGGCGCGGAACTTACACTCAATCACATCAAGGTGCTGACCGATTCCAGCGAATCGGTTTCCGTGACCATCCCCGTCAAGACCTCCAAGGAATTCAAGGTCGGCGTTTCCTTCACCAACACGCCCACCAATTTCGATGAATCCAAGCTACCCATCGCCATCACGCCGAGTACCGTCACACTGGTCGGCACGCCTGACGCGATCAACGGGCTGGACAGCATTTACAAGGTCGGAACCATTGATCTCTCTCAATTAAAGAAAGGCGACAATCAGTTCCGCTTTGACCTCTCGCTGAGTACCGGACTGGAAGCCGCGGGCAAAGTAGATTCCGTGAAAGTGCACATCAATCTCTCCAGCTATAAAACCGAGAATTTCCATGTCACCTCCGCTCACTCCACCTTCGATATCATCAATTATACCGGCACCCGCAATGTCAAATTTCAGACGACGGCGCTCAATAATATCCAGATCATCGGTCCCTCCTATGTGATTGAAAAACTCACCGAAAATGACATCAAGGTGGAGGCCGATATGACCGGCATGGAAACCGTGACAGGCGCCTGCACGGTCAACGCCCTGATCTCGGTGAAAAACCGCTCCAATTGCTGGGCGATCGGCACCTATTCCGTCGATGTGGTCATTGGCTGATTTTTGAGTGGTTAGTGGTCAGTGGTCAGTGAGTGGAGAGTGGGAAGTGAGGAGTGGGAAGAACGCCTAACTGCTCGGATTTATCTTTGATTACAGCGTAACAGCACGTCATAGGATATAAATTGGCGCTAAAATTGAAAAGAGGTGTGCGACTTTTGGAAGAAGCACACCTCTTTGTTTTTTATGGAATAAGGTTGTAGCTGTGTCAATCTGCCGTCAGCGGGACAGTCCGAGAAGTCCGGACAGCCATTCCGTTACGTCTATTACCCCGGTCAACCGGAGCACGGCAAGCGCAACGATTCCGGCGGCGACCAACGCCCCGATGATTTTTCCGGCAAGGTGGGATTTTTTGGATTCCGGTTCGGGAGCGGGCGTTGCTTCGGGTATAGAAAATTCTTCGGGCTGTGCATCCTCCCGTACCGGAGCGAAAGATTCCTCGGCAGCATTGGCGGCGGATTCTCCGGAGGCTGCCGCCTGTTCGCTTGTGAGTTTTGCCAGCTCTTGTCTGGCGTCATCGTCTCCCGCTTCGGTGGCTTTGGTGAACCATTCGATGGCTTTTGCGCGGTCTTGCGGTACGCCTTCGCCGTTATCATACATATTGCCCAAGCCAAGTTTGTTCTGTGCCCATGTCTCACCCGTCTCGGCGGATTTGGTGTACCATTCCACAGCCTTTTCCGTGTCTTTTTTGACACCATTTCCGCGCTCGTATTTATTTCCCACCCGATTCATCGCTTCCGCGTTGCCGAGTTTCGCGCCTGTCATCGCGTATTCAAACGACTTTTCTTTATCGTCTGCCTCGTCAAAATAATACTTAGGCACTGTGAGAAAATAAGATGGACAAAGATGACGCAGGATTTTTCGGCTATGACAAGGCGGAGAAGCGCAGGAATACTTGGTGTATTCCAAGC
>CACWOA010000202.1 GCA_902762395.1 uncultured Ruminococcus sp. | reverse complement strand
ATTGAAAGAACCTTGAAACTCGTCACAGTGACCATCAGCGCAGGTCGTCCCGGTGTCATCATCGGCAAAGGCGGCGCGGAAGTGGACAGCGTGAAAGAGGAACTGAAAGTGATCACCGGCAAGGAGATCCAAATCAACATCATGGAGGTCAAACGCCCTGATCTGGACGCCCAACTCGTGGCACAGAACATCGCCCGCCAGATCGAAGGCCGCGTGACTTACAAGAAAGCGGTGAAGACCGCCATCGCCGCCACCATGCGCGCCCAAGCTGAGGGCATCAAGGTGACCGTGGCCGGTCGTCTCGGCGGCGCCGAAATCGCCCGCGCCGAGCACTTCAAAGATGGCCGCATCCCGTTGCACACCCTGCGCGCCGACATCGACTACGCCCCCGTGGAGGCTCACACCACCTACGGCTGCATCGGCGTGAAAGTGTGGATCTGCCGTGGCATCGTCTATGGCAAACGCGACCTCTTCGCCAACGAGGCTGCCAAGGACCAACGCCCTGCAGGCGGCGGCAAGAAGATGTTCCGCGGTCCTCGCAGAGACCGCGACGGACGCGACCGCAACCGCAACAACAACAGAAATCACAATAATTAAACCGACGCCAAGATGCCGGTAAATCAAATAATCCTTAAACATTAAAAGCAATGTTACAACCGAAAAAACTCAAATACAGAAGGCCGCAGAAGGGCAGAATGAAAAGCATCACCAAGCGTGGTTCTGAAATCGCATTCGGCTCTTTCGCACTGAAAACGTTGGACCAGTATTGGATCACCGCCCGCCAAATTGAGGCTGCCCGTCAGGCTATCACCCGTGAGATGAAGCGTCAGGGACAGCTCTGGATCCGTATCTTCCCCGACCGCCCCGTGACCGCCAAGGGTTTGGGTGTTCGTATGGGTAAAGGTAAGGGTACCCCCGAATACTACGCCGCACGCGTCAGCCCGGGTCGCATTCTTTTCGAAGCCGATGGCATTCCGTTGGAAGTCGCCCGCGAGGCTATGAGACTCGGCGCACAAAAACTGCCCGTGCATACGAAATTTATTGTCAGAAGAGATTATTCAGCAGAAATTTAATAGGAGGAGAATAGTATGAAACAACAAGAAATCAATGAATTGACAACTCCTGAATTGAAGGAAAGACTGGCCACCGAGAAAGACAGACTCGTCACGATGCGCCTCAATCATGCCATCTCCCCGCTGGAGAATCCGCAGTCAATTAAAGCTCAACGCAGAGACATTGCCCGCCTGATGACGGAGGTCCGCAAGAGAGAAATGAACGAAAATAAATAACCTATCACTGATAAAGCATTATGGAAAGAAATAACAGAAAAGTCAGAGAAGGCATTGTCGTGAGCGACAAGATGGACAAGTCTATCGTCATCAAAGTCGAGCGCAAGATGAAACACCCCATTTACGGCAAGTTCCTGAAACGTTCCACCAAATTCATGGCACACGACGAGAAAAACGAGTGCCGTATCGGTGACAGAGTGAGAATTATGGAAACCAGACCTTTGTCCAAGAACAAATGCTGGCGTTTAATTGAAATCGTAGAAAAAGCTAAGTAACCATTATGATACAGCAAGAATCCAGATTAGCAGTAGCAGATAACAGCGGCGCAAAGGAAGTGCTCTGTATCCGCGTATTGGGCGGCACCAAGAAACGCTATGCACGCGTGGGTGACAAAATCGTCGTCGCCATCAAGAGTGCCATCCCCTCCGGCCAGGTCAAAGCCGGCACCGTGTCCAAAGCAGTGGTCGTGCGCACCAAACGCCACGTCCGCAGAAACGACGGCTCCTACATCAAGTTCGATGACAACGCCGTGGTCCTGCTGACCGCAGCCGATGAGTTGCGCGGCACCCGTATCTTCGGACCCGTGGCCCGTGAATTGCGTGAGAAACAGTTCATGAAAATCGTGTCTTTGGCACCCGAAGTGTTATAATCAAGTCAATAAATCGTTTTTTATACAATTGACAAAGACCAATTGACAAACATTTAAGCAAAAAGAGAAATGAAACTGAAAATCAAAAAAGGCGACACTGTAAAAGTGATTACCGGTGAGTCCAAAGGAACCCAAGGTAAGGTGCTGGAAGTCCTCCCCAAGGAAAACAAAGCCCTGGTGGAAGGCTGCAACATGGTGTCCAAGAGCACCAAGCCCTCCGCGGCTGCACCCAACGGCGGCATCATCCAAAAAGAAGCCCCGATCCACATCTCCAACCTCATGTTGGTTGACGCTAAAGGAAACGCTACCCGCGTCGGTAGAAAGTTGAACGAGAACGGAAAATTAGTCAGATATTCTAAAAAGACAGGAGAGGAGATCAAGTAATGTACACACCGAGATACAAAGAAAAATACCAGAATGAGGTTCTTCCCGCACTGAAAGAACAGTTCGGATTCAAATCCGTCATGCGCGTGCCCAGAATCACCAAGATCTGCCTTAACCAAGGCCTTGGCAAATTCGGCATCGCCGACAAGAAACTCATCGACGCAGGCGTGCAGGAAATGACCCTCATCGCCGGCCAGAAAGCCGTCCCCACCAAGTCCAAGAAGGACATCTCCAACTTCAAGTTGAGAAAAGGAATGCCCATCGGCGTGCGCGTGACACTCCACGGCGACCGCATGTATGAATTCCTCGACCGCCTCATCACCGTCTCCATCCCCCGTATCCGCGACTTCCGCGGCATCAGCGACAAAGGATTCGACGGACGCGGCAACTATACGCTCGGTATTCCCGAACAGATCATCTTCCCCGAAATCGACATCGACAAAGTTTTGAAAATCAACGGTATGGACATCACCTTCGTGACGACCGCTCGCAACGACAAGGAATGTCTGGCCCTGCTGAAAGAATTTGGCTTACCCTTCAAAAATCAAAAGTAAGTAATCATGGCAAAGGAATCTTTAAAAGCAAGAGAAATCAAAAGAGCGAAAATGGTCGCTAAGTACGCCGCCAAGCGTGCAGAACTGAAGAAAATCATGAAAGGCGATGATTACGAAGCCAAAAGAGCTGCCGATATCGCACTTCAGAAATTACCCCCGAACTCTAACCCGATCCGCATGCACAACCGCTGCAAGCTGAGCGGACGTCCGAAAGGCTATATGCGCCAGTTCGGCCTCTCCCGTATCGACTTCAGAGAGTTGGCACTCGCCGGCAAGATCCCCGGAGTAAAAAAAGCAAGTTGGTAAACCTAAATGAAGAAGATTAAATTATGAATACCGATCCCATTTCAGATTATTTGACTCGTTTGAGAAACGCCATCCGCGCGCATCACGAAGTGGTCGAAATCCCCGCTTCCAACGAGAAAAGAGCTATAACCAAGATCCTTTTCGACAAAGGTTATATCTTGAACTATAAATTTGTGGATGATACCATGCCCAAAACGATCAAGATCGCTTTGAAATACCATCCCGCAACCAAACAGTCCGCCATCAGCGAGATTAAGCGCGTCAGCCGTCCCGGTCTGCGTAAGTACGTGGGCGTCAACGAACTGCCCTCCGTGCTCAACGGCCTCGGCATCGCCATCATCTCCACTTCCCACGGCATGATGACCGACAAGGAAGCCAAAGCCCAAAACGTCGGCGGCGAAGTAGTATGTTACATCAGTTAATAAGGAGGAACCGCTATGTCAAGAATAGGAAAATTACAAATCGCCATCCCCGCAGGGGTTGAAGTGAAAAGAGACGAGAAGTCCAACATCGTGACTGTGAAAGGCCCGAAAGGCGAACTGCAACAGTATGTCGATGAACGCATCACTTTCGAAATTGAAGACGGACACCTCCATGTGAAACGCCCGAGCGACTCCAAACGCGACCGCTCTATGCACGGCCTCTACAGAGCTCTGCTCAACAATATGATCACCGGCGTGTCACAAGGCTTCACCAAGAAGATGGAAGTCATCGGCGTCGGTTACAAGGCTGAGGCTAAGGGTGACCATCAACTCGATATGGGTCTGGGTTACTCCCACAACATCCTGTTCGATTTCCCGAAGGAAATCACTGTGCAGACCATCAACGAGAAAGGTAAAAACCCGATTATCATT
>CACWOA010000201.1 GCA_902762395.1 uncultured Ruminococcus sp. | reverse complement strand
CGGTGCGTGTCAGGTAAAGTACCAACTCATCTTCAATGATTTCGTAAATTAAAAGCCAATCAGGAGTAATATGATATTCGCGGCATCCTTTGTAATCGCCGGATAAGTCATGATCTCGGTATTTAGGAGGCAATATTTCTCCGTTCGACAAAGAAGTAACCACTTCATCCATCAGTGTCATGTTATAGCCGCGCTTGATAGCGAGTTTTAAGTCTTTTTTGAATTTTCCCGATGCGACCACTTTAAGCATCTTCTTCCACCTCTTTTAATAATTCGGCAAAAGAAGAATATCTTTTATAGTTTTCGGGATGTGCTTTAAAATCTTCCGCTTCCTTGATGGCGGCAATTGTATCTGCGTTGGGGATTTCCGTCGTCAATTCAAAGGGAATTCTTTGTTCCCTGACCACTGTTTTGGCAAAAACATTGAATGCGGCGCTCATAGAGAGTCCGATTTCGCTGCAAAAACGGTCAAACGCCACCTTGGTTGCCTCATCCATTCTGATGTTTACACTGGTTTGCGCCATACATCATACCACCTTTTTATGATTTTATTTTTTTATATCAATATTATACGCAAATTTATATCATTTGTCAATCAAATAGCCGCAAAAAGCTATCAAAATTATATACTAATCACACAATCATACAGGCGTCGCCAAAGGAAAAGAACCGGTATTTCTCCTCCACCGCGATTTTGTAGGCGTTCATCACATGATCGTAGCCCGCGAAAGCGGACACCAGCATAATGAGGGTGCTTTCGGGCAAATGAAAATTGGTAATCAGCCCGTCGATGACCTTGAAGGAATAACCCGGATAAATAAAAATCTGCGTCCAGCCGTCGTCGGGCTGAATCTGGCCGTCCACGACAGGGCAGGATTCCAGCGTGCGGCAGCTCGTGGTGCCGACGGAGATGACACGGCCCCCCCGCGCGTGGGTTTCGTTGATGAGGGCGGCGGTTTCTTTGGGCAGGCAGTAATGCTCGGAATGCATGACGTGGTTGTTCACATCGTCCACTTTCACCGGGCGGAAGGTGCCGAGTCCCACATGCAGGGTGACGTACCCGATTTTCACGCCTTTGGCACGGATTTTTTGGAGCAGTTCGTTGGTGAAATGCAGTCCCGCCGTGGGCGCCGCCGCCGAACCCAGTTCCCGCGCATACACCGTCTGATAGCGTTCCTTGTCCTCCAGCTTTTCGGTGATGTAAGGAGGCAGGGGCATTTGTCCGATGCGGTCGAGCACCGAGAAAAATTCATCCTCGCAGTCAAAGCGGACAATGCGGTTGCCGTCGTCCAGCACCTCCATGACCTCGCCCGTCATCAGCCCTTCGCCAAAGACAAAGCGTGTGCCGACCCTGGCGCGTTTGCCCGGCTTGGTGAGGCATTCCCACACCTTTTGTTCCTTTTGCGTGAGAAGCAGAAACTCGTTGACCGACTCGCCGCCTTCCTTTACGCCGAAGATCCGGGCGGGCAGCACGCGGGAATCATTGAGAATCAGGCAGTCGTCCGGCGTGAGATAATCCAGCACATCCCGGAAATGCCGGTGCTGTATTTCTCCGCTGGCTCTGTCCATCACCAGCAGGCGGGACGCGTCACGCGGCTCGATGGGATGCTGCGCGATCAGTTCCTGCGGCAGGTCATAGTAAAAATCCGATGTTTTCATCTCGTTCTCCGTCCTTTTCAAAATAAATGATAGAAATAAAAATGTGCAAATCACTAAAAATCAGCCCGCATCCCCCGTCATCCCCTGCATATTATGTAAAATAACGCGATTTGCGGCAAAACCCTTGACATTTGGCGAATTCGCGTTATAATAAAAAACAAGAAAACAGAATACCGATAGAGGCGCGGCATTCAAAACAGTACCGCCGACCGAGGCAGCCATTGCCGACAGCAGGTCGATGAGAAAGGTTGTGCCGCCGAAGGGTCTGTCCGTGAATGGCGCGGCGGGCGCCTGGGGGTGCGGTCAACAGCCGTACCACTGTCATCATTATTTGATGGAGTGCTATCTTTGTGAAGCTGTGATGGTTTTCATACGGTTGTATGCGTTGGCAGACAGCCAGTGAATACTATTATAGCGCATGGATAGCCGGTATTCAACCGGTTTTTTTATTAATTTTATTTTTCCGGAGGTTTTACGGTATGAAAGAGTCCTATCAGGTAGGTATCATCGGAGCAACAGGTATGGTCGGACAGAGATTTGCGACGCTGCTCTCCGGTCATCCGTGGTTCAAGGTCGTCGTTTTAGCGGCCAGCGCGCGTTCCGCAGGCAAAACATACAAAGAGGCAGTCGGCTCCCGCTGGAAACTCGCCACCCCCATGCCCGCCGAGATGGAAGATATGGTGATTCTCGACGCGGACGCGGACATCGAAAAGATCACCTCTATGGTGGATTTTGTTTTCTGCGCGGTGGATATGAAGAAAGACGAGATCAAGGCACTCGAGGAAAAATACGCCAAGCATGAATGCCCCGTTATGTCCAACAACAGCGCCAACCGCTTCACCGAGGACGTCCCCATGATCATCCCCGAAATCAACGCCGATCATTCGCAGATTATTGAGGCACAGCGCAAGCGTCTCGGCACCAAGCGCGGCTTTATTTCCGTGAAATCCAACTGCTCCATCCAGAGCTATGTTCCCGCCCTCACGCCCCTGCTCGAGTACGGCGTGGAGGATGTGCTCGCCTGCACCTATCAGGCGATCTCCGGCGCGGGTAAGAATTTTGAGACATGGCCCGAAATGGTTGACAACCTCATCCCCTTCATCGGCGGCGAGGAAGAAAAATCCGAGAAAGAGCCCCTCAAAGTCTGGGGTAAATATGAGGACGGCAAGATTACCCTCCGCGATGACATCTGCATCACCACCCAATGCCTGCGCGTTCCCGTTTCCGACGGTCACACGGCGGCGGTCTTTGTGAGATTCAAAAACAAGCCCTCCATCGAGGAAATCAAAGAGAAATGGGCGAATTTCGCGGGCGAGCCCCAGAAACTCGGTCTTCCCAGCGCGCCCAAGCAGTTCATCCACTATTTTGAAGAAGACAACAGACCCCAGGCGAAGCTCGACAGAAATCTCGAGGGCGGCATGGCTGTGAGCTGCGGTCGTCTGCGCGAAGACACCCAGTACGACTACAAATTTGTCTGTCTCTCCCACAACACCCTCCGCGGCGCGGCAGGCGGCGCTGTCCTCATGGCGGAACTCCTCTGCGCACAGGGCTGGATGGACTGAGGCGCTTCGCCTTGCGGCTCGCTAAGAGAATAGTGAATAAAGAATAGAGAATAGAGAATAGTTTCGGAAGCCCTGCGGGCTTGAAATAGAGTGTGCGTCGGTCACTTTATTGCGGTCGATGCATACTATAATAAAAATAAAATATTCATTTTGACATAGAAAGAAGGACTTGTCGCATGAAGAATACCATTTTTACGGGGGCGGGCGTTGCCATTGTCACCCCCATGAACGAGGACGGCTCTGTCAATTACGACGCGTATGCCGATCTGATTGATTTTCAGATTGAAAACAAGGTGGACGCGATCATCACCTGCGGCACCACGGGCGAATCCGCCACGCTGAGCGAGGAAGAGCATTGCAGCGTCATCAGGTTCGCCATCGAACACACGGCGGGTCGCGTGCCGGTCATTGCCGGTACGGGCAGCAACGACACCAAGTTTGCCGTCGCGCTTTCGAGAGAAGCGGCGGCGATGGGCGCGGACGGTCTGCTGCTGGTCACGCCTTACTACAACAAGACCTCCCAGCGCGGCCTGGTGGCGCACTTCGGCACCGTCGCCGAGAATGTAGACGCGCCCATCATCCTCTACAGCGTGCAGAGCCGTACCGGTGTGAATATCGCCCCCGAAACGGCGTATGAACTCTCCAAGTACCCGAACATCGTCGCCATCAAGGAAGCCAGCGGCAACATTTCCCAGGTTGCCAAGATCCGCGCGCTGTGCGGCGACGAGCTGGATCTGTATTCCGGCAATGACGACCAGATCGTTCCGCTGCTGTCGCTCGGCGGCAAGGGCGTCATTTCCGTGCTTGCCAATGTCGCGCCCGAAGTGACCCACAACATCTGCC
>CACWOA010000200.1 GCA_902762395.1 uncultured Ruminococcus sp. | reverse complement strand
TAACAGATATCATGGATTCACGCGCCGACTGTCCCTTCCTTCTGGGAGGGAGACAGCCGGCGCGTTTTCACGAAGGGAATAAAAGGAAAGGAAACCCTATTGGATTGGCACACGGAAATCAATTTTGAAAAACGGGGAACTCCCACCGGCACTTCGTGCCACCTCCCTCAGAGAGTGAGGCAAATATGGCTCCCTCTTTGAGGGGGCTGTCAGCGTAAGCTGACTGGGGGAGTGTAAACTGCGTTGGGATTTTTAACGCAGTTTAGCGAATCCGGCGAATGTTATCACCAAAATTGATTTCCCTAGGATTGGCAGATTATGAATTGACTTTAGCCGCCAACTGTGCTAAAATTAAAATGTTGCAAAATCAGACGAAAAAAGAGGTGGGTTCCAGTGTCAAACGGCGATAGTTATGGGGGCAAATGGGGAAATACGGCATCTGTCGGATTATCGGGTGAAAAGTGTACTCCTGCGTCGTTGTGGCAGGAACGCCTTTCCCAATAACCCGCTATTGACCGCTCCTCTCTGCCCTCTTGCAGACGGGGGCGTTTTTTCATTTGTCCGTTGCTGTTGATGAATGTTTCGTGCAGCGCATTTCATCAGAACATGAAACGGAGTGATACTTATGACAAAAGAAAAACTGAAAACAAACGGCAGCATATCGGAGGAATCGACGGCGATCACCAAGCCGGATTACGAAAATGAAATTGTATCGGTCATCCGGGGCAATCTTTCTCCTCTTGTCATGCAGGAACGACTCGAGGATTATCACGGGAACGATATCGCGCAGGTCCTGGAGCGTCTGTCGCCGCAGGAACGCAAAAAACTCTGCCGTATCTGTACAGTGGATATGCTGGCGGAAATTTTTGAGCATCTGGATGAGCAGCCGGCAGGCGTTTATTTGTCCGAAATGCCTATTCAAAAAGCGGCTGACGTGATCTCGGAACTCGAAACCGACACCGCTGTCGCCGTGCTTCATGAAATCGAAAAGGAAAAACGGGAACTGGTCATTGAAGCGCTTCAGCCGGATATACGGGAGGATATACGGCTCATCGCTTCCTTTGACGAGGACGAAATCGGCAGCAAAATGACCACTAATCTGATCCATATCCGAAAAAACCTCACAGTCAAAGAAGCTATGAAAGAGCTGATTCGTCAGGCGAAGGAAAACGACAATATCTCCACTCTCTTCACAGTGGATGAAAACAACGAATTCTACGGCGCGATTGATCTGAAAGATCTGATTACCGCTGAAAGCACCGTTTCGCTGGACAGCTTGATCAGCACATCTTTTCCTTACGTCTACGCCAACGAAACGATTGACGACTGCATTGAAAAACTGAAAGACTACTCCGAAAATTCCATTCCGGTGCTTGACAACTTCAACCGCCTGTTGGGGGTGATTACCTCACAGAGCATCATCGAAGTGGTCGATGACGAGATGGGCGAAGATTATGCCCGTCTGGCCGGTCTGACCGCCGAAGAGGATTTGCAGGAGCCGCTCATGGAAAGTATGAAAAAGCGTATGCCGTGGCTGCTGGTATTGCTTGGACTCGGCATTGTGGTGTCCGCCGTGGTAGGGGCATTTGAAACTGTTGTCGCGCAGCTCACCCTCATCATGGCGTTTCAGTCGCTCATTCTCGACATGGCGGGCAACGTCGGCACACAGTCGCTGGCGGTCACGATCCGGGTGTTGACAGACGAAAATCTCTCCTTTCAGCATAAGCTGCATTTAGTCGCAAAAGAAATGCGTGTGGGTCTTTGCAACGGTATTCTTCTCGGTCTTCTCTCATTCCTGATGGTGGGATGCTATGTCATGCTCTTTAAGCACAAAACCGCGCTTTTTTCCTTTGCCATATCGGGATGCATCGGCGCCTCGCTGATGCTGGCAATGCTGATTTCCAGCGCGGTGGGAACCTTTATCCCGCTCTTCTTCAAAAAAATAAAAATCGATCCTGCCGTTGCGTCGGGTCCGCTCATCACTACTGTCAACGATCTGGTTGCCGTTGTCACCTATTACGGCATCAGTTGGCTGTTGCTGCTCAATGTGCTGCATCTGAAGGGGTAGAACGGATAACGAAAAGACTGATTATTTTAAAATTTCAAACAGCCGCAGAGACAAATCCGAACGAAAAATCGGTTTCCTCTGCGGCTGTTTATGTTTGATGCGATTAAGAGCCTATCCCAAAATTATACGCACACGGCTAATTCCGGGATAGGCTCTAAAAATTCATTCAGTGCCTTTTGCCGTGTCCGCGCTGATTGCCGTTCTGAGAACCTCTGGCGCCCTGCTGGCTATTGGGATTGGTATAGGAAATGCCCAGCGCATTGGCCACCGCGTCAATAATGCCGTTGCTGCTCATGGTGGCGCCGCTGACAGTCTGCACATTCAGCGACTGACTGTCAATGATCTCTCCGATCACCGTGTCCTTGGCACGGTCAAAATATTTCGCGTCCTCACTGGAGCTTTCGATTGTGATGGAAGTTACTTTGCCGCCTTTTACCTTCACCGATACCTTGACATCACCGTTTCTGCCCTTGCCGGTGCCGCTGTAGGTGCCGTCGGACAGATTGCTGAAATTCAGGTCGCTGCGATCTGCGTTCTGCTCTGCGTTGTTCTGCGTGTCCCTGCCCGGATTTGTGCCGCGCTCAGTGGAATCGCTGTCTTCCGAGCGGCTGCGGTGTTTTCTTCCTTGACCGTCACGATTATTTTGCTCCTGACGATGCTCCTGCGGCATATCGGATGTGTTTTCGGACGGGGATGTTGTCACGCCCAGCGCATTGGCCACGGCCTGCATGATACCCCGGCTGCTGTAAGTGGCGCCGCTGACCGCCTGCACATCGGTGGTCTGTCCCGCGATGATCTCACCGATCACCGTATCCTTGGCGCGGTTGAAAAATTCGTCGTCATCGCGGTAGCTCTCCACTGTAATGGAGGAAATCATACCGCCAGACACCTTGACCTGCACGGTCACGGTACCGCGATAGCCTTGTGCGCTGCCTTCGTAGGTGCCGTCGATATACTGTCCCTGCGAGAGCGTTGTACCGGGCGTCACCGTACCGAGGGGAGACTTGACGGCGATGGTACCCACTTGGTACAATCCCGCCACCGCGAGTGCAACGGCACTGCCCGCCACAGCTTCACGCGGCGAGGTGTAGAGCGCCTTCGTACCGCAGCCGTCCACACAGCGGAAGCAGTCGATACATTCGGGGGATTGGACACTGCCACTGTCTGCGTCACGGTTGACGGAAATTCCCATCGGACATTGGCTGTCACAGTGGGCGCAGCCCACGCACTGGCGGTTCTTTCTGACCTTGAAGATTCTCCACCGTGAAACCAGCGAAAAGACACCGCCCAACGGACAGAAATAACGGCAGAAGGCGCGCTCGGAAAAGAGAGACAGACCCGCAATGCCCACTAACAGCAATCCGCCGACTGTCAGCCATCCGCCGGGATCCGACCAGCCGTCATAGGTGGCATACTGTCCGAATACATTCCAGGGGCTGGCGGTATCGTAAGATATCCCCAGCGTCCAGAACACGAACAGTCCCGCCAGGACAACGTATTTCATCTTTCTGAGAATGCGATCCGCCGCGGGAGAAATCTCCCACTGCGGCAATTTGCATTTTTTGGCGATAAAGCTGAATAATTCCTGCATACCCCCGAAAGCGCAGAGATAGCCGCAGAAAAACCGTCCCCACAGCGCCGTGAGGGGAATGACTGCCAGCAGCGTGAGCAGCGGCGCTCCCATCGCCGCCCAGGTAAAGTGACCGCCGATGATCGCCTGCCACAGTCCTTTGACGGAACCGAGCGTCAGGAGAAACAGTCCCGGCAGCAGCAGAAAGCCTCCGATCTGAAACGCGTGACGGATCACTTGCGTTACGGTAAACGGCTTCCGGTCGGATTGGTTTGTCACAGGCACCAAAGCCCTTGCCTGTGTTTGCCATATAGATGAATTCATTTTACTCACTCCTATTGTAAGGCACTGTGAGGAAATAAGATGGACAAAGATGACGCAGGATTTTTCGGCTATGACAAGGCGGAGAAGCGCAGGAATACTTGGTGTATTCCAAGCT
>CACWOA010000199.1 GCA_902762395.1 uncultured Ruminococcus sp. | reverse complement strand
TGACAGATGACAGACACAAAACGACACGAGTGGAAGCCGTCAACATGGCAGGAACGCTCAACAGACCGTCAGGAAAGCATCATGCTATTGTGGATGTCCCCCGTTTGCGGTTACCCACCCGCTTTTATCATATGGGATTCAGACCGGATTCCGATAATACCCTTGAAATAGTATGTGATGAGGGATGGTCGATTTCTATGAGAATTCATAATGCAAGTTCACGGATTGAACCTTCTTTGAAGTTTGACGTCAATCTTATTTCACTACCCGGAAGCATACACGCGCAGGTTGAACCGTGGTAGGAAATTGCTTCGCGCTGCTGTTATTTTTCTCCCCGCTATCACTTTTCATTCAGCGGATTTAGCGGAGAAAAACATATATCCTCATCAAGAAAGCTGTGAGATAGAATAAAATGTTTTGTCCTAATTGTGGCGCCTTTATCAGGAAAGAAGGAGCCTTTTTCTGCGAAATGTGCGGACAGCCTTTAGAACCGACCGTCAGAAGCGACGCGTATGGCACACCCCCGACGGGAGAAAAGAATCCCGCGGACAGGAATCATCCGGGCGGCAACAGAGGACTTGTTGTCATTGTGATCTCCCTGTTCGTGCTGCTGTGCGGGACGCAGCTGTTCGTGTGGCGGCAGTCCTATCACCGGGAACCCCTCACCGAACCGATTGCCCCTACGGGCAGCGTCGGTTCCGGGGGATCCTCTATGGAACCGTCATGGGCTGATGATTCGGAAAGTGAATCCGTGATAAACGGCATCGCCGGCGCGGACTATCTGGATGTGTTTCCTGACGGGGCGGAATATTATCCCGGCGTGATCAGGATCTGGGATGAGGAGGCGGGAGACAAGCTGAATCTGCGCAGCGGTCCCGGCGCGAAATACACCCTGCTCGACCAGCTCACCAACGGAGAAGACGTCATCAGATTAAGCGCCGCCGAGGGCGAGTATTGTTTGATTTACTGCCCCTCCACGGAGCGATACGGATGGGTATTGGCAAGATATGTCGGTGCGCAGCCGTAAACAGTGGTCAGTGATTAGTGGTCAGTGTGAAATGTGAAATGCGCAGTGTGAAATGGGAAATGGGAAGTGTGAAATAGCGTAAACATTGTATAGAATGCAAAATGAAGTAAAAAAACAAACCCTAACCATGACGTAAGATAGGGTTTGTTTTTTTATATAATTTTTTTGACCACTGACCACTAACCACTGACCACTAACCACTGACCACTGACCACTAACCACTGACCACACTTCACATTAACATCAGCTGTAGGCGATGAAAAGCTCCCACTGGCTGTTGTATTCGTTGGAAATCCAGAAGCGGACGGTGGTCACGCCGTTCTGACGGTAGCCGTCGAGACGTTCGGCAATGGTCTTGCGGATGGTCGCGTTGGTACTCGGACTTTCCGCCGGAATGGAGGAATCCATGCCGCCTTCCTTGTCGTCCCTGATGGTCAGACCGATGTTCCGGGCGTAGGAACAGGCGTAACTGAGCCAATATTCGGCGTTGGTTTTCTTTTCCTTGTCGTTGAGCGAGGCGTTGGGCGTTTCCTTTTTCGCGACAAACTGCGCGGAGACGTAGGCGTAGCCCGACGCGGTGTTGTATTTGATTTTGTACCAGTCGCCTTCCTTGCCCAGCACCGTGACGGAGGTGCCTTTTTTCAGCGTGCCGAGCTTGGAGACTTCCGTCGTGTCGGGGGCGCTTCGCACGAATACGCCGTTTTTGGTGATGGTCGCTTCCGTATTGGCGGCAATCGTGTCGGTGTTTTGCGAGGAGGTGCCGGTGTCGGAGGCAAAGTTGACATATTGCGACGAGATATAGGCGCAGCCCGCCGTGGTGTTGTACTCGATTTTTACCCAGTTTTCAGAGGTTGCGATCACGGTGACGACGGCGTTTTTCTTGAGGGTGGCGAGCTTGGTTTTTTCGGAGGTATCGGGGGCGCTTCGCACGAACACGCCGTTTTTGGTGACGGTCGCCTTTGTTTTTTGTTCCAGCGGCGTGAAGGTGACATCCGACAGACCCGCGCCGTCCGGCAATGTGAGAAAACCGGCGGCGATGTAGCCGTAGCCGGAAGTGGTGTTGTATTCCACCTTGTACCATTCGGACGACTGCGCCACGACGGTGACGGCGGTGCCTTTTGTCAGCATTTTGATGCGGGAGGAGTTGGAGGTGTCGGGGGACTTCCGCACATACACGCCGTTTTTGGCAACGGTGCCTTTCACCTTTTTCGGCAGATTCACAAAGCTGTCGGGAGAGGCTGTAACGCTCGAGGAAAGGGTGATATACTGCGCCGCGACATAGGCATAGCCGGAGGAGGTGCCGCTGTAGGCGATTTTATACCAACTGCCGGACTGCGCCACGACCGTGACGGAGGAACCCTTTTCGAGAAGCTTGATTCTCGAGGAGGCGGCTGTGTCGGGCGAACGGCGGACATAGACCCCGGTGTCGTTGACCGTTCCCTTCACCTTGGCGGAGAGATTGGTAAAGCCGCTGGTGTCGGTGGGCAGGGTGACAAACTGCGCCGCGACATAGGCATAGCCGGAGGAGGTGCCGCTGTAGGCGATTTTGTACCAACTGCCCGACTGCGCCACAACGGTGACGGCGGCGCCCTTTTCCAGCATTTTGATTTTGGACTGGGTGGAGGTGTCGGGGGATTTGCGCACATACACGCCGTTGTCGTTAATGGTACCCTTCACTTTCTTTTCGAGATTGACAAATCCCGAGGTGTCGGAGGGCAGATAGACAAACTGCGAGGCGATATAGGCATAGCCGGAGGTGGTTTTGTAGGTGATTTTGTACCATCCGTCCGCCTGCGCCACGACCGTGACCGAAGTGCCCTTTTTAATCAGCTCGATGCGGGACGAATTTTCGCTGTTGGGGGAACGTCGCACATACACGCCGCTTTCGGTGACGGTGCCTTTGGTTTTTTGACGCAGATTGGTGAAGGTGGGGGCGGCGGTTGCCGCATTGCTTGAAATGGTGACATATTTCGCGGCGATATACGCCACGCCGGACGAGGTCTTGTATTCGATCTGATACCAAGTGTCCGACTGCGCCAATATCGTGACCGAAGCGCCCTTTTCCATCATTTTGAGGCGGGTGTCCTTTTCCGTATCGGGGGATTTTCTGACGTAAACGCCGGTGTCGTTGACGGTGCCTTTCAGCTTCTGGCTCAGCGCCGTGAAGCCCTCCGCCGCCACAGCGGTAACGGTCGTTTCCTTCTTATCGAGTGTAACGTATTGGGAGGACACATAGGCAAAGCCCGCGTCGGTTTTGTACTCGATCTTGTACCAGTCCCCGGTCTGCTCTATGACGTTGACAGACGTTCCCTTTTTGAGGGAACCGAGGCGGGTTTTCTCGTCGATTTCGGGCTGGCTGCGCACGATCACGCCGTTTTTTGTCACGGAGCCGGAGCGGTTGATCGCGATGACGGACGGGACGGCGCTGCCGTCAGCGGAACCGCCTTCCGCTCCGCTGCCTCCCGTGCCGCCTGTGCCGGCGGGGGAAGAGGATGTGATTTCGATAAAGCCGATGGAGACATAGCCGTAGCCCGCTTCGCTTTCATATTGGATTTTGTACCATCCGTCCTCCTCTCCGAGTACGACGACGGGGGTGTTTTTTTTGAGATCACCGAGCTTGTTGTCCTCGGCGAGTCCCGGCGTGGAGCGGACAAAGGCGTTGTCCCTGCAGATGACGCCTTTTTTGACAGAGGTGGTCCCTGCCTCTGCCGCCGACGCGGTGGACTGGTCGGAAGCGGCGTTTTTCTTTTCGTCACCGCAGCCTGCTATCAGGCAGACGCACAGCGTCAGGGCAACCAGCCCCGCCAGCAGGCGCAGGGAATGCTTTTGTTTCATGCGGCTTTCTCCTTTCTTTGATTAGTGGTCAGTGGTCAGTGGGGAGTGGGGAGTGAGAATAAATTGAAAATGAGTAAAATACAAAAATCCCGACTTGCACACGGCTGTTTTTTCTTAAAGTAAATCAATGAAAAGTGCGTATTTGCGCGATTGTCGCACTTTAAACTAATGAAATTTGGGATTTTGTATTACCGAATTACCTCAGAGATAAATAGATAAAGCCGCT
>CACWOA010000198.1 GCA_902762395.1 uncultured Ruminococcus sp. | reverse complement strand
CCCTCCTATATGATAAAACTTCGCAAACGCGGATTTGGTTGGAATGGGTTTTAATCTTTTTCGGGAAAAATATTTTTAATATTTTTCGAGAAAACTGTGTTCCACTCCGTCCGCCTTATACCCCGGCATAGTGTCAAGACAAACGGCGTGAATGCTGTTGAAAATACTCTTTTCAATCAGGGGATTGCTCTTTTTGAGCTGCATGAGAAGCTGCTTGACTTCCTGCCTCTTGGAACTGCCGTGGCCGTCCTCCGACGCGGCAATATTCTCGGTGAAGCGGCAGGCGCATTGAATGAAAGTCAGCCCGTTGTAGCGCCTCCACGCGATAATATCCTGCTCATGCACCATGTAAAGCGGTCGGATGAGGGTCATCCCCTCAAAATTGTCGCTGTGCAGCTTGGGCAGCATGGCTTGCAGCTGGGAACCGTAAAACATACCGATCAATGTGGTTTCAATCACATCGTTAAAATGATGTCCCAGCGCGATTTTATTGCACCCCAGCGCCTTGGCCTTACTGTAGAGATGCCCCCGCCGCATACGGGCGCAGAGGTAGCAGGGATTTTTGACGGTTTTGTTCGCCAAACGGAAAATATCGGTTTCAAACACCGTAATGGGCAGGTGCAGCAGCGCGGCGTTGTCCTCGATCTGTCGGCGGTTGACGGCATTATACCCCGGATCCATCACCAGATAAACCAGTTCAAACGGCACATTGCCGAAGCGCTGCAGCAGTTCCATCATCTTCGCCAGCAGCATGGAATCCTTGCCGCCCGAAATGCACACGGCGATCTTGTCACCCTTTTCGATCAGTTGATATTGGTTGATGGCTGTCAGAAAGGGCTGCCACAGCGTATGGCGGTATTTCTTGATAATGCTGCGCTCGATTTTGACGAGCGGTTCCAGTTCTTTATTTGACATTTCTTTCAATTATTGCTCCAAAGGCTCGTTCTTTTCAGGATTCTGTCCCGGCTTGCGCAAATAAGGCAGCACATCCTCGGTGTAGGCGCGCAGCAGTTCGCCCACGCTCCACGCCTGCGTGAAGCAGCCGCGCGAGGTGCAGGTGAAGTCGCCGTCAAAGATTTCCGCCACGCCGTTGATGCAGCCGTCGCTCATGTGGTCGAGGTAGCGCGAGCAGATATCCTTCGCGCGCCGGATGGCATAGGGCGAATGGTCGTACACCTTGCAGAAAGCGGAAATGTAACCGCCCATCAGGAAGCCCCAGCTCGTGCCCATGTGATATGCGCCGTCGCGCTTGATGAGCTTGCCGATGTATTGCGGCTGGTATTCGGGATCATTTTTGGATAGCGAACGCAGACCGTAGGTGGTAAAGAGGTGCTTGCTGACTACATTCACAATCGAGCGTTCCTTGGCGCGGTCGAGCATGGTGTAAGGCAGCGACACCGCGTAAATCTGGTTGGGACGAATTCTGTCCTCACAGGGGTCGGCCACGTCATAGAGATAGCCGCCGTCCGCGTTCCAGAATTTCTGCACAAAGGATTTCTTGACCTTTTCCGCCAGCTCGGTATAATGCGAGCCATTTTTCACACAGCATTTCCATGACCTTCAGCGCGTTGTACCACAGGGCATTGATTTCGACGGGTTTGCCGTGACGGGGCGTGACCACCCAATCGCCCACACGCACATCCATCCATGTGATCTGGTCCTTTTCGCTGCCGCCGTGTACCAGACCGTCGGCGTCCATGCCGATGGAGAAATCCGTGCCATGTTCATAGGCGTAGATGATGTTTTTCAGCACAGGGAAGATTTCATTCTTGATAAACTCGTCGTTTTCCTCTTTGCCGGTGTAGTGCAGATAACGCTCCACGGCGTAGAAATACCAAAGGGACGCGTCCATCGTGTTGTACATCGGCTCGTCCTCCGCCGATGCGGGGAAGACATTGGGAATCAAGCCGTTCTTTTCGTACATCGCAAAGGATTTGAGAATCTTTTCGCAGTCGTCAAAACGGCGGGTGCAGAGAGTCAGTCCCGTCATGGCGATCATGGTGTCACGTCCCCAGTCGGTGAACCACGGGAACCCCGCGAGAATCGTTTTCAGACCCGTGGATTTGCGGTCTACGATAAACGCGTCCGCCGCCCATGTGAGATGGGTGGAAAAAATATCGCGGTTGGGGTTGCGCCGGATCATCTCGTACATACGCTCGGTGTAGCCTCTCACGATTGCAAAGCCGTTCTTGGCGGTAATGTCCTCGTCCTCGGTGGAGCAGATGACATAGAATTTCCTGGTCTCGTTGGGATTGACCCTGATCACCGCGTCATAGGGCGTGTACTGCGTGTCGAGTCCGCCAAAGCCGTTGCGGGAATCAATGGCGAGAAGCTGATTTTCCTCCGCGATAAAGGTCGGATTGGCCATGCTGGTGGGAAGCAGCGAACGGTCGGAAAATTCGCCCTCACTGATGTAGAATTTGACATTGAAGCTGGTGTCGTCCGCGCGGCTGACCAGCATGGTTCTGCCGTAAACCGACGAGCGGAATTGTCGGATGCTCTCCGGCGAATTGACGCGGTCGATAGGACGCATGGCAAAGAGCGGCGTAACGGTAATCGTGGTGGGTTCGGTCGCGCCGGTGACGGTGTAGCACACCGCGACGGTGTTTTTGCCGTATTCCATGGCAATGGTCTTTTCAATGGAAATCTCGTCGGTCTGGTAGCAATAGGTCGGCACGATATCCACCTTGAACTGCTCCAGATAACGGTAGCCCGCCTTTTCTTCGCCCACAAACTGCTGGCACGCCAGATCAAAGGTGCGCTCGCCGCAGGTAACGGTCTCCTGCACCTTGGAAAGGATATTCACGCGGTTCACGGGAGGATTGAGCGACGCCACCAGATAGCCCGTGTGAATGCGCGCGGTGTCTCCGATGACCGTGCCCCCCGAAAAGCCGCCGAGTCCGTTGGTAAGCAGCCATTCCCGCTCATAGCCCTGCTCGAGCGTGCGCCAGTTGCTTTTACCCAATGTATATTTTGTATGCATATTTGATAACCGTCCTTATGTTGAAAGATGAATTTTATTGATTATACCATAATCGGCGCGATATCTCAACCGAAAGACGGCATTTTTTTGTTTTGTTCTCTTATTTTTTACAATTTCATGTTTTTTCCGCCATACACTTGACTTTTCCGGGGGATATGATATAATTCATTCAGAAACAGTTTCATCCGGAACTATTTCAACAGAAACTATTCAAGTCGGAAAGGAGGCACTTCCGCGTGAATGTTGACGCTACCCTGATTTACTGGCACCGGCTCAACAAGCTGTACGACCTGCTGCGGGAAGAATTGCTCAAACAATTCGGCATTACGCAGATCGAGAGCGAAATTCTGGTCTATCTCGCCTTTCATGAAGCATTCGGTGAAGCGGGGGGCGATACCGCCAGCGATATCGCGGAGAGCCGCATTTTATCCAAATCCAATGTCTCCAAAGGCGTGTATTCGCTCATGAAAAAGGGCTTTCTCGTGGGGGAACAGGACGAACGCGACCGCCGCGTGACGCATCTGAAGCTGACGGAGAACGCCAACCGCGACTTAGTGGTCAGCGAGGTCAACCAGATGAACGACCGGTTCAACCGCCTGATTTCCGAAGGCATTCCGCACGAAGAACTGCAACAGTTGGTGGAAACCGAGCGGAAGCTTTCGGAAAACGCCGCGCGGGCGATTTCACAAAAAATGTATCACAGCGACAATTATCATATCAACGACAAGGAGGAAAAAAACTATGGGCAAACAGATGGAAGCCATTGAAAAAATCGAGGATTTCAATATGCAGGGTTTTTACGACGGCAAGGTGTTCAACTGCTACGAATTTTTCGGCGCGCACCTGCTCGAGGACGGACGCTGTCTTTTCCGCACCTATGCGCCCAACGCCCGGCGCGTCACCCTGACGGGCGATTGCAACGGCTGGCAGGAAACCGATATGGTGCGGTATTACAACAGCGGCGTTTTCACCTATATCGCGGACAACGCGCAGGCGGGACAGAAATATGAATACGTCGTCTACGGTCAGAACGGCGCGGTGCATCACAGCGACCCCTACGGATTCAGCATGGAGCTGCGTCCGCAGCACGCCTCCGTCATCGTGGATATGAACGAATACGAATTCCACGACGGCGAATGGCTCGCCAACCGCACCTTAAACTACGACAAGCCGCTCAATATCTATGAAATGCATCTCGGTTCGTGGCACACCAATCCAGACGATCCCAACGGCTGGTACACCTACAGCGAAATCGCCGACCGCCTGATTTCCTACGTCAGGGAACACGGCTACACCCACATCGAATTCCTGCCGCTCGCGGAGCATCCCTTTGACGGGTCATGGGGCTATCAGAACACCGGCTTTTTCAGCGCCACCTCCCGCTACGGCACCCCGCGCGACCTCATGGAGCTGGTGGACAAATGCCATCAAAACGGCGTGGGCGTGATTATGGATTTTGTTCCCGTTCACTTTGCGCTCGACGACTACGCCCTGCGGCAGTTCGACGGCACGGCGCTCTACGAATATCCCCATCACGACGTGGGCGAAAGCGAATGGGGAAGCTGCAACTTCATGCATTCCCGCCGGGAAGTCGCCTGCTTCCTGCAATCGGCGGCGGAATTCTGGCTGAGGGTCTGCCACTTCGACGGACTGCGCATGGACGCGATCAGCCGCGCCATCTATTGGCAGGGCGACCCCAGGCGCGGCGTGAACGGCTCCACCGTGGAATTTCTCAAAATCATGAACAAGGGGCTGCGCGAGCATTTCCCGACCGCCATGCTCATCGCGGAAGATTCCACCTCTTTCCCCGACATCACCAAGCCGGTGGACAAGGGCGGTCTGGGCTTCGATTACAAATGGGATCTGGGCTGGATGAACGACACGCTTTCCTACTTCTCGCAGGCGCCCGAAAACCGCAGCGGTCTGTATCACAAGCTGACTTTTTCCATGATGTACTACTACAACGAGCGCTATCTTCTGCCGCTGTCGCATGACGAAGTGGTACACGGCAAGGGGACAATCGTCAATAAAATGTACGGCGAGTATGAAGAAAAATTCCGTCAGGCACGCGCCTTTTACACCTATATGTACCTGCACCCCGGCAAAAAGCTGAACTTCATGGGCAATGAACTGGGGCAGCTCCGCGAGTGGGACGAGAAACGCGAGCAGGATTGGAACCTGCTGGAATACCCCATGCACGACGGCTTCTGCCGTTACATCAGCGCGCTCAGCGACCTGTACCTGACCCATCCCGCGCTGTCGGCGCTCGAATGCGAAACCGCGGGCTTCGACTGGCTGGACTGCCGCAGCGAGGGGGAGTGCCTTTACGCCATGCTCCGCCGCTGGGACGAGGAAAAGCTCGTGGCGGTATTCAATTTTTCCGACTGCGACCGGGACGGCTATTCACTGACTGTCGAAGGAGCCGAAACCCTCACGCCCCTTCTGTGCAGCGAGTGGCAGCGCTTCGGCGGCAGCCTTCCCGAAGACGCCTCTCCCGTCACAGGCAGCAACAGTCAGTTTACCCTTTCTGTTCCCGCCCTCTCCGCCGTGGTCTTTCAGACAATGTGAAATGTGCAGTGGTTAGTGGTCAGTGGTTAGCCGTTAGCGGTTAGCGATTCACTATCCACAACTTAAGCACTCCCCCGCCACCTCCCTCAGAGAGGGAGGCATTATCGGCTCCCTCTTTGAGGGAGCTGTCAGCGAAGCTGACTGAGGGAGTTCTTAAGTTGTGGATAGTGATTTACTATTACTTAAGCCGTTATCGTGTGCACCAGGCCTGATTGATAAAAGCAGCGCCTCTTGCACTCCTTCAGTCACCCGTCAGCTCTGCTAACTGCTAACGGCTAACAGCTTCCCACTAACCACTAACCACTGACCACTAAAAATCAGTTGTTCCAGTAGTTGCGGTCGAGCGTGCGGAACTGGATTGCCTCGGAAATGTGCGCCGAGTCGATCACGTCGCTGCCGTCGAGATCGGCCACGGTGCGCGCCACCTTCATAATGCGGTCATAGGCGCGTCCCGAAAGATTCAGGCGGTCAAACGCCATTTGCAGCAGCCGGGAAGCTTCGTCCGTGGTGGGGCAAACCTCATGGAGAAGCGCGGGCGTGATGCGGGCATTGCAGCGGATGCCTTTGCCCTCAAAGCGTTCCTGCTGGATTTTCCGCGCGGCGTTGACGCGCTTGCGGATCTCCGCCGAACTTTCGGAGGGAACCGAACGGGACAATTCCTCGTAATCCACCGGCGGCACCTCCGCGTGGATATCCATGCGGTCGAGAAGCGGTCCCGAAATCCTGCCCAGATATTTGGCGACTGCCCCCCTGGAACAGGTGCATTGTTTGGTGGGATGTCCGAAATAGCCGCAGCGGCAGGGATTCATCGCGGCGATCATCTGAAAATCGCAGGGATATGTCACGCGCCCCGTCGTGCGGGAAATCGTGATCTCATGGTCTTCGAGCGGCTGGCGCAGAATCTCCAGCGCCGAATTGTTGAACTCCGGCAGCTCGTCGAGAAACAGCACGCCGTTGTGCGCGAGCGATACTTCGCCGGGACCGGGAATATGTCCGCCGCCCGCGAGTGCGGCGGAAGATGCATTGTGGTGGGGCGAACGGAACGGACGGCGGCGGATAAGCTGCACATCGGGCGGCAGAATGCCCGCGATGGAGTGGATTTTGGTGACCTGTATGGACTCTTCAAAGGTCATGTCGGGCAAAATCGAGGGCAGCCGCTTGGCCAGCATGGATTTGCCCGAACCGGGCGGTCCGACCAGCAGCACATTATGACCGCCTGCCGC
>CACWOA010000197.1 GCA_902762395.1 uncultured Ruminococcus sp. | reverse complement strand
GAAACGGTGCCGCTTATGCTGATGCGCCCGGTTTCGGGCAGCGGGGCGCTGGCAGTCATCCGGGACATCTTTGCGCAATCGGGCGCCGACAGCTTCGCGGGAAGGGTCGCTTCGGTCATGATGGGTTCCACCGAAACCACCTTTTACACCGTGGCGGTCTATTTCGGCAGTGTGGGGGTGAAAAAGACAGGGTACACCGTTCCCGCCGCTCTCACCGCCGATCTCACCGGAATGATCGTGGCCGCGCTGACCGTTACCTTTTTGATGTATTAAAAATACCGACCGCACAGGGCAGCGTCAAAGCGCTGTTGTCCTTCATGTGGTCGGTATTTTTTACGGTTTCATCATATCATGTTCTATTATGTCTCGATATAGCGGAATATGCCATATCATCCGGCGTATAACAATTCTTTAAAGGCTTCCTCCTCCGAAATCTGACCGTTGACGGTGGCGGTATAATTGTCATCGCTTCGTGTGAGTTCGAGTCGTGCGATTCTGCCGTCGGAAAGCTTCGCGTCAACAACCGTCATGCCGTCGGTACGAAGGAGTTTAAACGTCTCCCCGGCGGGAATCTCCGCGTTTTCCTGCACCACCTTGCCGCTTTCGTCCACAATGTCCGCCTTGAACGCCTTGGCTGACTGCAAAGTGCCGATATAATCAGGGACGGAATAGAAACCGTCCTCCGGCAGCACCGGGGTGCCGTCCGGACCGACAGATGTGTCAAAATACGCGTTGAAAGACGCCAGCAGATCGCACCGGAAGGTTAATGCAAAATCATCGCTGTCGGTAATCAGTTCGTAACCGTAGAGGTTCCTGTCCTCCCAGCCGTCATAAGACAGCCCGTAGCCTGTCTCCGCCACCAATTTCGGCGTTTCCTGACAAAGGTCGTAGATATACAGGGCGCTTGCGTCGTTGTCCATATGCGCTATGACATACAGATAATCCCGGTTGTCTTCGGTATGCATCAGGAAGGTATCCATATGGTAGCTGTAAAGGTCGGTTTTCAGCCCTTGTTCGTTTTTCTTCACATAGACGCTTTCATACGCCTGGTTAAATTCGTCCTCATTGCCGTAACAAACGATTTCATCTAATGTTCCGTCCCCCCCCAGATCGTACCATCCGGTTTCGACAATGCCCGAAACGTAGCCGCCGCTGACAACGTAATCCTTGACAAACAGCTCCGGCGTATCGCGGTAAAGCAGCTTGACCGTCTGCACACCGTCCGCGTAGGTTCCCAGATCATAGAGACTGAAATAAAAACAGATGCCATCCGGGTCAAGCGTGAAAGTGTAAGCAGCCGCACCCAGATCACTCGCGGTGACGTTCATATCATACTCTGCGAAGAGGTTCTCATCATCAACAAATGTCGCATCGGGATAATTCTTGCGCAGCCGGGCGAGCAGCAATTCATTGAGCTTCTTCTGGTCCTTTACCACGTCCGCCAGCTTGATCTCTTTGCCTGTAACGGGGTCGATATTCCGGGTATCATAACCGATCATAGGATGTGCGCCGCCCGCATAAGTGTAAAACTCACTCTCTATGCTGACCACTTTTTCATCGGCTCTTTTTACAACGGAATATTCCCTCTGCGAATAAATACCATAGACACTGCCCTTGTCAGATTCCAGCGTCATTTCATCCTGATCTCCGGCAAACTCTTTGGCGTATTTTTCACTTAATGCCGCCTCTTTTTCCAGTTCCGCCGCCAATGCAGGATAGGCTTCCACCGTTTCTCCGGTGCAGTAAATCGCGCTGCCACTGCTTTCCAGAGTCATCTTTCCCGTTTCGTAATCATATTTCGAGTAATCAAAATAATTCACCATAAACCGCAGCGGCGCTGCATCGGTGCCGTTCTTCCCGCCGGAGTGGCTGCAGGCGGTGCCCGATACGACCAGCATGACAGCGCATACCGCTGCCAGAAATCTTCTTTTCATCATCCTCTGTCCTTTCTTCATCATCCGCCGTAAAACAATTCTTTAAAGGCTTCCTCCTCCGAAATCTGACCGTTGACGATGGCGGTAGGATTGTCATCGCTCCGTGTGAGTTCGAGTCGTGCGATTCTGCCGTCCGCAAGCCTCGCGTCCACTGTCTTTTCGCCGTCGGTACGAAGGAGCTTAAACGTCTTTCCCGCGGGAATCGTCACGTTCTTTTTGACCACCTTGCCTTTCTCATTCACGATGTCGGCTTTCAGCGGCACGGCGGAATGCAGCGTGCTGACATTGTCCGGCACGTCATAGTACCCGTCCTCCGGCAGCAACGGTCTGCCGTCCGGACCGACCGACGTATTGAAATAGGCGTTGAAAGTGGCCAGCAGATCACATCGGAAAGTTAATACAAAATCATCACTGTCCGTAATCAGCTCATAACCATATAAATCCTCTTCCTCCCAATCCGCATGAGGCAAGCCATACGCTTCCTCCTCTGCCAGCGTGAACTTTTCTCCGCTGAGATCATAGATATGCAGACAGCTTTCGTCGTTGACCATATGCGCAATGACATACAGATAATCCCGGTTGTCTTCGGTATGCATCAGGAAAGTTTCGACGCTATAACAGTGAAGATTGAAATCCAGTTCCTGCCCGTTTTTCTCCACATAAATTTTTTCATACGCAGACGCCGGGTTGAATTCATCATTTATGCAGTAGTAACCGATTTCATCCGCTGTCCCGTCGCCGCCCAGATCGTACCGCTCATATCCGATCAGACCCGAGGCGTACCCGCCGCTGACGGCGTAATCCTTGACAAACAGCGTCGGCGAATCGCGGTAGAGCAGCTTGACCACCTGTCTTCCCTCCGCATACGACCCCAGCTCATAGGCGCTGAAGTAGAAGGACAGTCCGTCCGGGTCAAGCGTGAAGGTGTAGGCATTGCTTTCGTCGTTATTCTTGGTGATGTTTATGTCATAGTTTCCAAACGGTTCGTCCCATTCCAGAAACGACATATCGGGGTACAGCTCACGGAATCGGGCAAGCAGCAGTTCATCCAGCATCTGCTTGTCTTTGACCACATCCGACAGCCTGATCTCCTCCCCTGTCACGGGGTCAATATTCCGGGCGGTATAGACCCCGGCGCCATGCGCGCCGCCCATATAACTGTACCATTCGCTCGCTATGCTGACCGCCTTTTCATCGGCTCTTTTTACCGCGGACTGAACCGTCTCGACATAAAAACCGGAAGCGCCGTCCCGCATGAATTCATGCGCTTCTTCATCCATCTCATCCGAAAACGCCTTGGCGAGGTCAACGGTCTCGGCGGCGTCTTTGTCGAGCGCCTCCGCCAGCTTGGGATAAATCCGCGCCGTCTCCTCGGTGCAATGAATCGTCGTGCCATTGCATTGCAGATAGCAACCGGATCCACTTTGTAAGGAGTAGTCGTGTTTTGAGTAATCAAAATAATTGACCATCAGCCGCAGATTCCTGTGGGAGGCTTTGTTCTCCCCGAAGCGACCGCAACCGGTTCCCGCTATGAGCAGCGTGACGCAGCACACCGCGGCAAGTATTCTTCTTTTCATCATAAGCAGACCCCTTTCAGATTCAGATTTCACTCAAAATCCGGCTTCATGACGCTCTGGCGGCGGATGCTCTTGAAGGAGCGCCAGTCGTCGTAAATTTCCTCATAACGCTTGTAAGCGGTCGCCACCGCGTCATCCCACGAGAGATAGACCTCCTGCGAGGCGAGGATGCCGGTCTGCGCCAGACGGCTGCGGTCGCCTATCGCCGCCAGAATCGCCGCCGCGAACGCGTCGGCATTTTCATCAGAGATGTAGCCGTTGCGTCCGTCCTGCACGATCTCGGAAGCGCAGCTATCCTTCACCAGCACGCTCGGCGTGCGGCAGGCGGCCGCTTCCATCACCACCAGTCCCGCCGTGTCGTAGGTAGAGGGGAACAGGAACAGATCGGCGCGGGTAAAATAGCCTTTGAGCAATTCACGGTCATGAATGGCGCCCGTAAACAGCGTGGAGGTGGAAAGCCCCACCTTGCGGGTGTAGTCAATCATCTCGTCACGTTCGGGACCTGCCCCGACAAAGATCATCCTGAACCGCACGCCCGCCTCTTTGACCTTCACCAGCGCGTCAATAATCAGCCTGACATTCTTATACCACTGCATTCTGCCGCAGTACATAAAGACCAGCTCGCCGGAATGGATGGCGGTTTCCGCCTGCACACGGCGCATGACCTCATCCGAAG
>CACWOA010000196.1 GCA_902762395.1 uncultured Ruminococcus sp. | reverse complement strand
TCGCCTCAATGCACCCAATCTTCAAGTGCATTCTGCCGGGACGTCCGGAGGCCGTCCCCTACATTTGGTACATTTTACCACTGATGCTCATTTATAGTTAGGAAAATAACTCCCTCCGGCACTCACGTGCCACCTCCCTCAGGGAGGGAGGCAATATTCGGCTCCCTCTTTCCTGTATCGCAAGCGATACAAGGGGGGCTGTCGCTGTCAGCTTTGCTGACGGACGACTGGGGGCTGGCGCCTGCCAAGGACGATGACGCGGCAGGGCGCAAAATAGACCGCAAAGAATGTCTGATTTTAGCCGAAAATTAGTATAAAATCCTTTTCGGATGACGTGTGGAACGCGCACAAGAAGGACATTGTGGTGCGGGGCAACACAGCCAAGTTCGGACAAAACGAGCATTTAAAGGCGTTCCTGCTTGCCACAGGCAATCGCGTTCTGGTGGAAGCCAGCCCCTATGACCGCATCTGGGGGATAGGTATGTCCGCCGACAGCCCCGGTATAGATAACCCGCGTCAGTGGCAAGGGGAAAACCTTCTCGGCTTTGCGCTGATGGAGGTGCGCGACCTTCTCGCCTGATATTACAATTAAAGAGGAATATGTATGATTGACACCAAAGAATTTTACGACGCGCTTCTCCTGCGTCAAATGGATTTTTTCGCGGGCGTGCCGGATTCGCTGCTGGCGAATCTCTGCGCCTGCATCAAGGAAAACGCGCCATCCGATAAAAACATCATTGCCGCCAATGAGGGAAACGCGGTGGGCATCGTCTGCGGCTATCACATCGCGACGGGGCGCTATGGCGTGGTCTATATGCAAAACAGCGGCGAAGGCAACGCCGTCAACCCCCTTCTCTCCATCGCGGATGAGGAGGTCTACGGCATCCCCCTGCTGCTGGTGATCGGATGGCGGGGCGAACCCGGCGTCAAGGACGAGCCGCAGCACAAAAAGCAGGGCAAGGTGACGCTCGCGCTTCTCGAAGCGATGGGCATTGCCTATGAGGTTTTGCAGGATGATTACGCGCCGCAGCTCGACCGTGCGGTGACATACATGAGGGACAAAAGCCGCCCCTTTGCCATCGTGGTGCGCAAGGGGACTTTCAGCCCCTGCAGCACCGCGACGGAGGACAACGGCTATCCCCTCAGCCGCGAGGAAGCGCTGGCGTGTGTGCTGGACAACATCGGCGAGGATGACTTTGTTGTCTCCACCACGGGCAAGACCTCCCGCGAAATCTTTGAGCTGCGCGAGGCGCGGGGACAGAGCCACGCGGGCGATTTTCTGACGGTGGGCGGCATGGGACACACCTCCTCCATCGCGCTGGGGATGTCGCTCGGCACCGACAAAAACGTCTACTGCATCGACGGCGACGGCTCCTTCCTCATGCACATGGGCGCGTTTGCGGTCAGCGCCGATAAGGCGGGCGCCAATTTCAAATACATTCTCAACGACAACGGCGCGCATGAATCGGTGGGCGGACAGCCCACGGTCGGCCTGAAGATCGACGTGTCCGCCATTCTCCGCGCCGTAGGATTCCGGCATATCCGCACAGCCGAAACGCCGGAGCAGATCACCGAGGCGATGCGGGAACTGGCGGACGTTCCGCTCGGCGCGCTGATTCTCTACACCCATCAGGGCTCCCGCGAGGATTTGGGCAGACCGACGGTTTCGCCCGCGGAAAATAAGCAAGCCATGATGAAAAAATTCGGTGTGAAAGAGTGAGGCGTTATCCATGAAAGCGATTATTTTCAATTCGGGTCTTGGCAAGCGCATGGGCGAACTGACCGCGCACTGCCACAAATCCATGGTGCGGCTGGGCAATCATGAGGCGATCTTTGAGCGGCAGCTCCGCCTTCTGCATGAATGCGGCGTCACGGAATTTGTGGTGACGGTGGGACCTTTTAAGGAACAGCTCATGCAGGCGAGCCGGGCGGCGCATTTGCGGGATTGCCGATTTACCTTTGTGGAAAATCCGGTTTATGACAAGACCAATTATATTTACTCCATGTATCTGGCGCGGGAATATATCACAGGAGACGTGCTGATGCTGCACGGCGATCTGGTGTTTGACGCGGGGCTGGCGCAGGCGGTTCTCGCTTCGGATATTCCCTCGCTCGGCTGTATCGACAGCCGGAAGCCGCTGCCGGAGAAGGATTTCAAGGCGCGTGTCAGGGACGGCTGCGTGCAGGAGGTTTCCATCCATATCTTCGACGGGGACTGCTATGCCTTCCAGCCCTTCTACAAGCTGTGCGCGGCGGACACGGCGGCGTGGGTGCGTCAGGTGGAACGCTTCGTCGGGGCGGGGGAGACCGGGTGCTATGCCGAGAACGCCATGAATGAGATTTTCCCGCAGCTTCACGTCCGCGCGTTCGATTTCGGCGGGAAGTATTATGTGGACGAGGTTGACAACGCCGAGGATCTGGCGCGGGTTTCCGGGGAAATACGGCGGTTCGATTTTTGTGAGCAGCCGATCATACGGTCGGATGACGGCAAAAACGGGAATCCGTCGTCCTCCGCATCCGCCTTTTATGACGAGGTGCTGCGCCGCAGCGGTCTGCGAAAGCCCTTTGTGGTGAGCGGCGTGCCGCAGGAATTGTTCGCGCCTGTTTTCAGCTTCGACTATGCGCTGTTCACCGGATTCACCCCCAATCCGACCTATGAAGAAGTGTGCGCGGGCGTGGCGGCGTTCCGGGAGAGCGGCTGCGACGGCATTCTTTCCATCGGCGGCGGCTCCGCCATTGACGTGGCGAAGTGCATCAAACTCTACGCCGCGATGAAGGACGACCTTCCCTATACGGCGCAGGAACACGTTTTTTCTCCCGTCAAACACATTGCCGTCCCCACCACGGCGGGTACGGGCAGCGAATCCACCCGCTTCGCCGTGATTTACGAAAACGGCAGGAAGCAGTCGGTGACGGATGACAGCCTTCTGCCGGATATGGCGGTGCTGTGTCCGTCGCTTCTCAAGGGACTGCCCCTTTACCAGAAGAAGGCGACGCTTCTCGACGCGCTGTGTCACGCGGTGGAATCCATGTGGTCGGTGAATGCGGACGAAGCGTCCCGCCGTTACGCGGAGGCGGCGCTGGAGGGCATTCTTACCCATTACCGCGCTTATCTCGACGGAGACGCAGCGGCGGCGCGGGAGATGCTCGAAGCGGCGAACCTCGCGGGAAAAGCGATCAATCTGTCCCAGACCACGGCGGCGCACGCCATGAGCTACAAGCTGACCTCCGTCTTCGGCATTGCCCACGGACACGCGGCGGCGCTTTGCCTGCCGGAAGTCTGGCGCTTTATCGCGCGCCATACGTCGGAATGCACCGACAGGCGCGGCAGCGGGGAACTGCGCCGGACGCTCGGAAGGCTCGCGGAACGGTGGGGCGTGACCGGAGATCAGGCTTCGGAAGAGGCGGCGGCGCGTTTCGGGGCGTTGTTTGACGAATTGGGACTCGAGCGCATCCATTGCCGCGACACGGCGACGCTGGAAATGCTGGCGGGTTCGGTGAACGCGCAGCGCCTCGGCAACACGCCTGTCCCCATGCGCTATGACGACCTTCTTGCCATGTACGAGCGGATTTTATTTTAGCCGTTAGTGGTTAGTGGTTAGTGGTTAGTGGTTAGTGGTTAGTGGTTAGCCGTTAGTGGTTAGTGGTTAGTGGTTCACACAAGCCGTGCGAAAAAATGCGTACTTTGTGAAATGTGATTGAAAAAACGCTTGCAATCTGTTTCCTTATATGCTATAATACAGTCGTAAAGGTTATCTTTTCGGTGAACCTGTCTTTATGAGTACCTCAAAAGGGGGTATTTTACAGGGTTCGCGCCGATAGTCCCTTGCAAAACGACCGATAAGGTTATATGGCTCTCTTTAAAGAGGAAATACGCCCTCCCGACGCAGGCGCGTATTATCAATATGCAGCAGCCGGAGTAATAACGATACCCTGTCTTGCGGTCGCACTACACCCCTGTATAACAGGGGTCTGAAATCTAATCCAATTTATTTTCTCCAATCGTTTCTCACTATACCCCTGCATAACAGGGGTCTAAAACCCGGTAAAGAGGGAAACCGCGCCGCCTATAGTCTCACTACACCCCTAAATAACAGGGGTCTAAAACTAAGGTTTAACGCCAGTGTTGTCAACAAGCGTCTCACTACACCCCTAAATAACAGGGGTCTAAAACAGTCCGGAATGGTG
>CACWOA010000195.1 GCA_902762395.1 uncultured Ruminococcus sp. | reverse complement strand
ATCTCCCCGCGTGGGCGCTGGCTGTTGTCAATATCGGGATCAATATGACGGCGCTCTTCTCAAAAGTCTGCTTCTGGATTGACGAAAGCAATAGTTTTCATCGGGGGGCGCTTGGATACAGTTGTCACGTCATCAGCGGCGTTCTGCTTGGCTATCTGTTATATCTGACCTTCAGGGAATTTGGCGGCATACGGAATTGGATCGATACGATTCCGATCTTCAATACGCTGGTTATTATCGCCTCTGTTTTGCTGGATATGACCGTTTTGCGTTCAGAATATCCTGTCACATTCCTGACCGTTGCCATTGTCTGCGACAGCGTCTTCTATTATCTGTGGATGCATCTCCGGTTTGTCCGTGAGCATGAGAACGCCCTCATGGCGGAGCAGCGCATTCAGATCATGATGACGCAGATCCAGCCGCATTTTCTTTACAATACCATATCCACGATTCAGGTATTGTGTACCCAGCGCCCCGATGAAGCCGCGGATATCACCGGCAAATTCGGTAAGTATCTGCGCCAGAATCTCGAATCGCTTGGTCAGACCGGAATGATTCCGTTCGGTAAGGAATTGGAACACACCCGCCTTTACACAGATATAGAAATGGTTCGGTTTGAATCCATAACGGTGGAATATGAAATAGGTGACAGAAACTTTGAGATACCGTCGCTGACGCTTCAGCCTATGGTGGAGAACGCCATTCGCCACGGTGTGCGCGGCTGTGAGAAAGGAATCGTCAGGGTTGTGACTCGCCTAAAAGACGGTTATCACGAAATTATCATACAGGATAACGGATGCGGCTTTGACCCGGAAAAAATAAAAGAAGACGAAGCGCCTCATATCGGCATCCGCAACGTCCGGGAACGGCTCCAAAGTATGTGCGGCGGTACATTGACAATTGACAGCATCATCGGCGAGGGTACAACGGTCACGCTCGCCATCCCGACTGAGAACATAGAGAATAATCAAAAGCATCATCAATAGATCAAAACCGCTTTGGTTCCTATAAAATGGACAAAGCGGTTTTTGTCTTAAAACCTTATAATCATACTTATAAAAGATAATAGTTACAAAACTGTAATAATAAAAACACGATTGTAATCGAAAAATAGCCATTTATATTGGACATTTATTGGACAAGCCTGTGTAAACTATAAGAAAAATGGGGTTCGCATCGTCAAATGACCGCCGTATGAAAGGAAGTGATCACAATGTGGTGCAGTGAAAACAGAAGACCGGATTTAAGACCGCCATAAACCATCCTGCGCAAACCAACAAAAGTGATATGAAATCTTTTATTTAAGAACAAGGAGAATGAACATAATGAAAAAAATGAACAAAATACTCGCAATGATGATCGCTCTTGGTATGGCTGTTTCTTTAATGGCAAGCTGCGGTGAAGACAATAAGCAGACCTCCAGTCAGGAAGGCGCGGATACATCCGCCACGGAACAGCTCACAGAGGACACGCTGGGAGAAATCTTGAATGATGCGTCCGAAATCGGCGAAGGCACCGCAGGCTCATCCCTGAAAAAGGCAGCGCTTGCCGCCAGAATCGCGTCCTACGCGGCAGCAATTGGTTTCACCGACGATCAGGTGGAAGATCTTAAATCCGAAATGCAGGCAAAATTCGACGCATTCGATAAGGAAAAACAGGCGAACATCGACAACGCTTTTATGGAAGCCTTCGGGCTGTTAGACAAAGCCATCGTGGACGGCGACTACGACAGCGTGAAGGGGCAGTTTGAGGATGCCGGCGCTGCGGAAGGGCTTGATGTTGTTCTGAAGGCTCCGGGTCTTAAAGAAAGTTATAATGTATTCAAATCCGCCTACCTTACCATGGGCAATTCCGATGATTAATCCTCCTGCGGAATCCTGCTCATCATGAAATCTGTGTGCCGGCACGGCTGCCGATATGATTTCAACGGCAGCCTGTGTCGGTACACAAATGAATATTTATTTGAAGGTGAAATGAAAAAGGTGATCTAAATCTGTGACTGTTCCAAGCAGTGTCACAACACTTGGGAATGACGCTTTTGGAAATGCGAAGGTCTGACAACCCTGACAATTGAGGACGGTGTACCGGCAATCGGAAGCGGTGCTTTTAAGGGTTGTGATCCCTTAGTACCGGCAAGCATACCATTAAAATCGAGCTTACAATCGGGATGTCCGTCACATCCGTTGAGCATTCCTTCACCATTGTCAAACCCTCCCCCGGACCTTCCTCCCCTGCCACCGGCGAAAGCGGCATGATGACCACATTCTGCGTCGCCCTCATGCTGATTGCCGCATATGGAGCAGTGTATGCGTTGACCAGAAGAAAAACGGAAAACGCGGGATAAGCCCGTTTGTGTCTGGATGAAAGGAAGATAAGAATGTACACAAAACACCAAAGAAAGATTATGAGCGTTGTGCTTGTCATTGCGTTTTTCTGCATGACTGCGGCAGCGTGCGGTAAGACAGACAAGCGCGACGCCAATGTCTCCGATTCAGACGATACTGCAACAAAGAAGGTTGTTTTTTCCTCCGACACGCGGATTGCTTATCTGGGTCCCGCCGGAACGTATACCGAAGAAGCGACACAGTTCTTCTTTGCTAATACGGGCGTTATGAAGCCGGAACAAACCGTTGACCTTGTCATCGAAGCACTAACAGAGGGAACGGCGGATTATGCTGTGATTCCCCAGGAAAATACGGTAGGCGGAGCGGTGACAAACTATGTAGACGCGCTTCTGAATCAGAACGACGTTTGTGTGGTGGGCGAAGTAATCCTGCCCATCAGCCAGACCCTGATGGGCATACACGGCGCGAGCCTTTCTGACATCAAAATCATCTGTTCGCACGCACAAGGTATCGCGCAGAGTGAGCAGTGGCGAAAACAAAATCTGCCGGATGCGGAAGTAAAAGAAATGTCCAGTACTGCGGCAGCAGCCGAATATGTCGCACAGCAGAAGGATAAGACAGTTGCCGCAGTTGCGGCTCCCGGCGCCGCTTCGCTTTACGGACTGGAGGTTCTGGCGCGTGACGTGCAGATTACCGACGCCAACAAAACACGCTTCTATGTCCTCTCCCGCTCTGATTCGTTTGTCAGCGGCTCCCGCGCCGTGTTTACGGCGGTGTGCGACGCCGACCGTATCGACGATATCATTGTTGATATTCACAATTCAGGATTGGAGCTTGTCACTATTCACGACCGACCGGAGGGAAGCAAGCTCGGCCGTTATCGCTACATCATCGAGGTAATGGCGAAAAACGACATTTCCGACAAGCAGATCGCCAAAATAGAGATAGCTCAAGAGGTTCGGTGTCTTGGGAGATTTGACACTGTGGAAAAAAACAACGAAGGAGCAAATTAGTATGAAAAAAAACCTGTATCGCCTGATGAAATTCATGCTTGCGCTTAGTATGGCACTTGTATGTGTGTCATGCGGAAAAGACAAGAACACAATTTCCCCGAGCGATACCCGCACCAGCAGGAACATCATCGAGGAACTGGCTGTGTATTACGGCACTTACGGCAACGAAGCCGATAAGAACATCAAATCGCTTCTTCAAGAGCTTGATAAAAGCGACCCTGTCGCCGGTGAAAAATGGAGAAGCATTATCGGCTTGTGGAAGTCTGTCAACAGCGACCTTTCCCTGCATTACGATGTACTTCCCGACGGTCTGCCGGACACAGATGAACTTTGCATAGTGGTGCTGGGATTCCAGCTCAATCCAGACGGAACCATGCGTGAGGAACTCATCGAGCGTCTCAAGGTTGTGAAAGCCAGCGCCGAAAAATACCCTCATTCGCTGATCGTCTGCACCGGCGGCGGCACCGCCTCGGAAAACGAATCCGCCACGGAGGCGGGCAAAATGGCGGAATGGCTTATCGCCGAAGGGATTGCGGAAGATCGCGTTATCGTAGAGGACAAGTCAGTTACCACCGCGCAGAACGCCATGTTTACCTTTGACATCCTGGAGGAAAAATATCCCCAGGTCACACAGCTTGCCATCGTGTCGAGCGATTATCATATTGCCACAGGCGTGCTGCTCTTTGGCGCGGAATCCACGCTGCGTGCTGACCGGGCAGGAAATGAAAAGGTGAGGCGGGAGCGCTGATAGAGCTTTCGGGCGATAAGGAAACCGCTTTTGAAATCTACTACGAGGAATATGATATTCATGAGCTGCCTCCCCTCGACAAGTAATATAATTTTACAGGAGTGATATCGTGAAGAAAAGCATATTTTTAAAAAGACTGCTAAGTGTTTCGCTGGCGGCAATCGTATCGCTGCATTTACTGACTTCATGCGGCAATGGCGAGAAAAACACACAAGACGAAACAAGCGGCTACACCATCGACAATATCCGCGAGTATGTCGTGGGCGTTGACGAAAAGGTGGAGCTTGAGGACGGCAGCAAAAGAGCCATTATCAACTTCGACAATGCCGCCACTACGCCCGCTCTTCAACCTGTTTCGGACGAGGTGGAGGCGCAGATGAAGATGTACGGCTCCATCGGCAGAGGTTTCTCTAAAAAATCCGATTATTCCACCGATCTTTACAACAACACCCGAAGCAAGGTTCTCCAATTCGTCGGCGCGGATGAGGAAAATTACACCTGCTTCTATGTCAACAACACCACCGACGGTCTGAACAAGCTGGCTTCGGCGCTGATTACCGATGAAAAGGACGTGGTGCTGTGCACCCGCATGGAGCATCACGCCAACGATCTTTCATGGAGAGAGCGCTGCAAGGTCATCTATGCCGAGATAGATAAACAAGGCAGGGTGGATTACAAGAGCCTTGAAAAAATGCTCAAGAAGAACAAGGTCAAATATGTGGCCGTCACAGCCGCTTCCAACGTGACCGGATATGTCACCGACGCGCACCGTGTGGCAAAGCTCGCTCACAAATACGGGGCGAAAATCATCGTGGACGGCGCACAGATCGTGGCACACCGCAAATTCTCCATGATCGGCGAAACGCCGGAGGAAAATATTGACTTCTTTGTATTCTCCGCCCACAAGATGTATTCTCCCTACGGCGGCGGCGCGGTGGTCGGTCTGACCTCAGTGCTAAATAAGCATATGCCGGAATTCTACGGCGGCGGCATTGTCACCATCGTGACGGATCAAGAACAGAATTACAAGAACGCGCCTGCCAGCTATGAAGCAGGTTCTCCGAATTACCCCGGTGTGGTCGGTCTGGGAAAAGCCATCGACATATTGCAGGAGGTCGGCTTTGACGCGATCAGCGAGCATGAGCAGAAGCTGAACAGAAAGCTCATTGACGGCATACTGAAAATGGACAATGCGGTTGTCTATGGCGATACGGAGGATATCAGCGATAGAGTGGGCGTGGTAACTTTCAATCTGACTGACGTCAATTCCTATCATCTGGCCGCCAAACTTTCGGACTACGGGGTAGCAACCAGAAGAGGGGCTTTCTGCGCTCATACATATGTATGGCGACTGCTGGGCGTTCCCGACGAACAGGCAAAAGAGTACGTTGAATGCGGCGACGCGGGAGTTCCGGGTATGATTCGCGTCAGCTTTGGCATCTACAACACCGAAGAAGAAGTGGACGAATTTCTCTCGATTCTAGACAAGGCGCACGGAGAATGCCTGAAGGAAATGGAAATAATGCCTTACCGCCCAGGACTCTGAC
>CACWOA010000194.1:1550-5756 GCA_902762395.1 uncultured Ruminococcus sp. | reverse complement strand
TTCTCGAGGGCCTTCTCGTCGGGCTTCTTCCCGGTGCAGGCGCGCTCGGCGGCCCAGGCGAGGCCGGCGAAGGCGCTCTCGAAGTCGCAGAAGCCGCCGTCGTCGCCCCACATCGTGAAGACCACGTCCTTGAGGCCGGTCTTGCGGCAGGCGTCGACGCACGCGCCGGCGGCGGCGCGGGTGTAGCGGTGGTTGTACCAGAAGGTGCCCCACGTCCAGACGCCGGAGGCCATCACCGGCTCGCCGTGCATCGAGCGGTGGATGGCGATCATCTTCTCGTAGAAGGAGGGGTCCTTGTGGTAGTAGTCCCAGTAGCAGAGGCGGACGTTGTCCGGGATCTGCGCGGCGAGCTTGGGCGGGCACTTGGCGCCGAGGTCGTAGTAGTCGTTGGTCTTCGAGGCGGCGCGGAACCACATGTCGCTCCACATCTCGGCGTCGACGCCGATCTTGCGGCACATGTCGGAGACGCGCTCGACGTGCTTGAGCATGATGTCGAAGACCTTCTTCTCGCCGAAGCGCTTCTTGAACTCGCCCTGGCCGAGGCGCCAGGCCTCGTCGAGGCCGAGGTTGATCGTCTTCGAGCGGACGTTCTCGTGCCAGAAGCGGAGCATCTTCTCGATGAGGTCGTAGCTCTTGTCCTCCCAGGCGAGGAGGATGCCGTCGATGTCGCGCAGGGGCTCGTAGGCCTTCCAGCGGAAGAGCTGCTCGAGGTGGCCGAGCGTCTCGATGCACGGCACGAGCTCGATGCCGAGCGCGGCGGCGTGGTCGTCGATCGCGCGGACGTCGGCGGCGGCGAGGCGGCCGCGCAGCATCCCGAAGTAGGGCTCGTCCGGCAGCTCGTAGACGTCCTCGGCGTAGAGCATCGCGTAGTTGTAGCCGAGGATGGCGAGGCGCTCGAGATAGGCCTTGGCGTAGTCGACCGTCATGACGGCGTTGCGCGAGATGTCGATCATGACCCCTTCGGGGACATTGAGATAACCGAGTTCCTGCGATATGCTGACAGCGTTGATCATGCTGCGTCCGCTCACCGCCACCTTTCGGTCAAATTTATAGGCATAGTCAATAATCTGCTGGATTCTGTAAATATTGGAAGCAAAGGTGGCGATGATAATGCGCTTGTTCTTGGCGGATTCACTCTGAAACAGCGTGTTGAAAGCCTCGCCCACCGTGCGCTCGCTCATGGTAAAGCCAGGGCGCTCGGCGTTGGTGGAGTCCGCCATCATGCACAGCACGCCCTCTTTGCCGAGCTGCGCAAACCGTCCCAGATCAATCATGCCGCCGTTGATGGGGGTCGAGTCGATCTTGAAGTCGCCGGTATGGACGATGGTGCCGCCCGGCGTATGAATCGCGAAACCCACCGCGTCGGGTATCGAGTGGTTCACATTGATAAACTCCACGCGGAAGCTGCCCGCGTTGACCGTCTCGCCTGCGGAGACGACATTGAGCTTTGCCACGTCAAGCAGCCGATGCTCCCTGAGCTTGCCCTCGACCAGACCGAGCGTAAGACGGGTGCCATAGATGGGGGGATTCATCTTGCGCAGCAGATAGGGCAGCGAGCCGATGTGGTCTTCATGCCCGTGGGTGAGGAAAATGCCCTTGATCTTATCGACGTTGTTTTCCAGATAGGTAAAATCCGGAATAACCAGATCGACGCCTAACATGGTATCGTCGGGGAATGCCATACCGCAGTCCACCACAATCGCCTCGTCGCCGTATTCAAACATGGTGATGTTCTTGCCGATCTCATTAAGACCGCCGATAAACGAGATTCTCACGGGCTGCCCCGATGAAACGGGGACAGGGCGGGCGACCTTGCCGAAATTCTTCTTTTTGAAGCCGCCGTTATATCCTCCGGAACGTCTCACGGTCACGTCCGAAGCGGTGTCTCTTTCTCCGCTGTTCTGGGAATGTCCCCCGGAACGGCGCTGGAAATTGCCGCTCGGAAACTTGCCGGAAGCATTGGACGAATAGGTCGGTTTGCTCTTCTTGTAGCGAGGGGTTTCCCCCTGGTTCTGGGACTTTCCGCCTGTTGACGGAGAGAATTTGCCCCCTGTGTGAGAGTCATAATTTCCGTTTTTCCGATTCTTTTTAAAGTTATTGTTGGGTTGCACAAAAAATCCTCCATTATCAGTTTTGCATATTTTGCATAATTTTTCCGGTGTCAAACGCGTCAAAAAAACAGGCTTGCCTTGCCAATGTATTTATCCAAAGGGACCAAGCCGGACAACACTGCCCTATTTTGTTTTATCCGAACACAATATGATATAAAATCAGGCTGTTTGCACAGCGCAATACTCCGAACACATTATCCATTCTATATTACATTGTTCGTTTGGATTTGTCAACTCTACAAATCTTAATTTATTTTAAATTGTTCGGAATCATTGATTTTTTAAAAAAAGGTACTGCCTCCCTACCCCATCAGCGAAACGACACAAAAAGCCGCGATCATTCCGGCGGCAAATCCCGTGGGCGAAAGTTCCTTTTGCCGACTGATCGCATATGCCAATTCGCAGAGCAGTCCGCTCACGCCCCACGTCATCAGCAGCAGCGCGCCAAACGCGCCGTCCTCGGCATCACAGCACACGCGCAGCAGACAGACGCCCGCCCCCTTCACTGCCGGCACGACGGCGGCTGCCGCAGCCCACCGACCGATATTTCTTTGAGACGGTTCTTCCTCCATCCACCCCGCCGCCAGGAAAAGCAGCGCAAAATGAAGCGCTTCCCCCATCGCGTACACGGTCAGATCTCCCCCTGTGCCCTCCGTATGCCACATTGCTTGCCCCACTCCTACGCAAAGCAGCATACCGCAGCGAAGGACATAGGAACCGCCGGGCGAGCGCAGCCCTGTTTCCCTGAGCTGACGGAAAAAGAAAAAGCACCCTGTCAACAGTATCAATTGGATCGTCAGTCCCGTTCCCACGCCGAAAAGCGCCGCAAATCCCCAGCCGCATTCCACTAATACCATTTTGACACAGCAGAAGATAAATATACCGAGCGACGCGGAATAAACCCCTTCCCTCCGCCTTGCTCCGCCCAACGGCACCCCGACCAGTAGCACCGCCGCAAACGACAGCACACACGAGACAGCCACAGCGCCCCATTGTGTCATTTTTCATTCCTCACTTTCCATTATCAGCAATCATCGTCTGAAAAGTTATCATTCGCCTTATTCTTTCGATCAATCTCAAAAACTCACAAAAGATCGGGACGAACACAAAATTTACGAAAAATAATATTTGCGTTCTCACTCGGTATCTGTTATAATAAAAATGTGCTATCTATTTCTATGTTTTGGCGCGTTTTGAATATGACACCATTTTTCCGGGAGGAATTTCAGATGATTAACCCAACCTACAAACAAATGCTGCAAGGCAAATCGGTCATTCGCGAGCTGAGCGAATATGCCACCGCACGCGGCAGGGAAATCGGCTACGAGAATGTCTTCGACTACAGCCTGGGCAATCCCAGCGTTCCCTGCACCCCTTCTTTCACCGACGCGATGATCGACCTGCTGCAGCACAGCGACCCTGTGGCGATTCACGGCTACAGTCCCTCGCTCGGCATTGCCTCGGTGCGTCAGTCCGTGGCAGACAGCCTCAACCGCCGCTTCGGCACACATTATGAAGCAAGACATATCTTTATGACCTGCGGCGCTGCGGGCGCTGTGGCGCACGCGATACGCTGCGTCACGCAACCGGGCGATGAAGTGCTTACCTTTGACCCCTTCTTCCCTGAATACCGCCCTTATGTCAATCAGACCGGTTCGGTGCTGAAAATCGTTCCCGCCAACACCGACACCTTTCAGATCAATTTTGAGGCATTTGAAGAAATGCTCACCGACAAAGTGGCGGCTGTCCTCATCAATACCCCCAACAATCCCTCCGGCATTGTCTACTCCACTGAAACGATCACCCGGCTGGCCGATCTGCTCCGGCGCAAACAGCAGGAATACGGTCACGACATCTTTCTTGTAAGCGACGAACCCTACCGCGAAATCGTCTTTGCGGGAGTGGACGCTCCCTTTGTCGGGCAGTTTTACGACAACACCATCACCTGCTATTCTTTTTCCAAGAGTCTCAGCCTGCCGGGTGAGCGAATCGGCTATCTGGCAGTCAATCCCAACGCCACCGACGCGGACCTCGTCGCGGTTATCTGCGGACAGATCAGCCGCGGCATCGGTCACAACTGCCCGCCCTCCATCAT
>CACWOA010000194.1:0-1532 GCA_902762395.1 uncultured Ruminococcus sp. | reverse complement strand
AACATGAATCTCATTTACGACAAACTGATCGGGCTGGGCTTTACGGTTGTCAAACCGGGAGGCACCTTCTACATCTTCCCCAAGGCGCTCGAAAACGACGCGAAAGCCTTCTGCATGAAAGCCAAGCAATATGATCTGATTCTCGTACCCGCCGACGATTTCGGCTGCCCCGGCTATTTCCGCATGGCGTACTGCATCGACACCGAAAAGGTCATACGCAGCCTGACTGTTCTGGAGCGATTTGTACGCGAAGAATACGGCGTAATGTCCGCTAAATGAAAAAGTCCCTTCCGAAAAAGCTTCGCTCGTCTGACGGCGAAACCCGGAAGGGGCTTTTTTTAAGATTTTCAGAAAACCAACGGCTGCACCTGTCGTTTGTCCAGCGCGCATCTGATTGCCTCGGGCGTTTTGTCAAAATGCACCACCATCGAATTCGGCTTCTTCACCGGATCGTCCTGCGACATGGGAATGAAATAGATATTCTTGCAGTTCATCAGCAGTCCGATGTTTTTGGATGCGGCAGCCAGCGCGTCATTGGTGGACACACCGATCACGAGCGGTCGGGCGTTGCGCAGATGCGCCTTGGCGGCGAGTGCCACTGCCGTATCAGTCACGCCGCTTGCCAGCTTTGCCAGCGTGTTGCCGGTGCAGGGCGAAATCACCAGCACATCGAGCAGCTTTTGCGGTCCGATCGGCTCCGCGTCGGGAATGGTATGAATGACACGCCTGCCGCAGAGCGCCTCGATTTCTTCCACAAAATCCGCCGCTTTGCCGAATCGCGTATCAAGCGAATACGCGTTGTCTGACATAATGGGAAACAGTTCCGCCCCCATCTTTGAAAGCGCCTTCATTTCGTCAATCGTCCGGCGAAAGGTGCAGAAGGAACCGCAGATTGCGTAGCCAATCTTCACGCCTTTCAGATCTTCCATATGTTTACCCCTCCTCAAGTATCAACATCACCGTTTCTTTCACAATTTCCGCGGCTGTTTCGGGAGAATATTTTCCCGGCAGTCCCAGCGCCCGGATCGCCTTGATCTGCCGCCGCGTGCAGGCGTCCCAATCCACCCCGCCCGGCAGAGAAGCCAGGTCGATCACAAGCACGTCAGGAGAAAGCGCGTCAATCCACTTTGCATCGATCACGGGAGCAGGCACGGTGTTGATGACAATCCCGAACTCCTTGGTCTTGCGCAGCGCTTTAGGAAAAGAAAGCGCTTCCAGCCCCACTGACACAGCCCATGAACGGTCGGTCGGTTTCCGCGCCGCTACTGTCACATTGGCACCCAGCCGCGCCAGCATCGGCGCCAGAAAGCGGGTAATGCGTCCGCACCCCGTCACCAGCACACGGCTGCCGCAGACGGTGCGGGGGTAATGCGTGATGATCTCCGCCAGCGCTCCTTCCGCCGTCGCCTGCGCGTTGCGCAGCAAAAACGATTCGTTGGCATAATAATCCAGCAAATTGAGTCGGGCATAGCCCGGCGACACTTCCCGCAGCTTGGATGCTATGCCGACAAACACGACCTTCCCGCGCAATG
>CACWOA010000193.1 GCA_902762395.1 uncultured Ruminococcus sp. | reverse complement strand
TTATAACTTCTTCTTCCTTTCTTCCTCCAGACCCGCGACGTCCTTGAAACGGATGGGGTTCTTCTTCGGATCGGAGACCTGCGCGCGGCTCTTCGTAAAGTTGCCCGCGACGCCTGCGCCCGCCGAACTTGCCCGTCCGTTCAGGAAAATGAGCATGATGAACATGAGGAGTCCCATGATCAGGATCGGAAGTATCGTGCCCAGGAAAAGATTTTCCCCGGGTACGTCCATGATTTCGATAAAGCGTCGGAAGCCCGTGGCGCCGTTCTGCCACTGTTCCGTAAATTCAATCAGCGTGCGCACCGGATTGATAAAAAGATTGACCGACACGATAAAGGTGGAGTATTCACCGAAATTGATGCGGCCGCCATAGAGAAACAACCCTCCCGCCAGCAGGATGACGACATTGAATAATTCGGTGATATAGGTGGTGGAGGAATGAAAGACCGCCATGGCGCGGTAGGAGCTGTGGGGGATGTAATCGTTAAGCATACGGTTGGTCATCACAGGATACACCATACCCAGCAGCGCGATCAGCAGAGAAGCCGCCATATCCGCCGCAAACAGCGGCAGATGAGGACGGTAATAGGCGATAAAGCGTTTGAGCATCGTTTGGTTCCTCCGGTTTTTTTCATTTTCTATTCTCTGTCAACAGATGAAAACAGTATAACACAGTTCCGGCAGATTGACAAGCCCGTCCGCCGGAACTCTTTTTTTAAAAAAAGTGTTGCGATGTGCCGACGAATGAGGTATGATATTATAGATGAGTGTGAAGTTTGAAGTTTGAAATTTCACAACGTTCCATTTCACACTTCACATTTCACGTTTCACATTAATAAAGGGGCGGATGACTATGCGGTTACTTATTGCGGAGGACGAAAAATCACTGTCGAAGGCGCTGACGGTGATTCTCGAAAAAAACAATTATTCCGTGGACGCAGCCTTTGACGGGGAAGAGGCACTCGATTATCTGGCGACGGGACAGTATGACGGGGTGATTCTCGACATCATGATGCCCAAGATGGACGGGCTGACGGTGCTGAAAAAAATCCGCGCCAAGGGCAGCAGCGTGCCTGTGTTGATGCTCACCGCCAAATCCGAGATTGACGACCGCGTGACGGGACTCGATCTGGGGGCGAATGATTATCTCACCAAGCCTTTTGACGCCAAGGAACTGCTCGCCCGCATCCGTGCCATGACGCGGGGACGTGACGGCGCGCAAAGCTCGGTGCTGACGATGGGCAACATCTCCCTTGACCGCACGACCTTTGAACTCTCCTCTCCCACGGGCAGCTTCCGTCTTGCCAACAAGGAGTTTCAGGTGATGGAAATGCTGATGTGCAATCCCAAGCAGCTTATTTCCACCGAAATGATGATGGACAAAATCTGGGGCTACGACAGCGACGCGGAGATCAACGTCGTGTGGGCGTACATCTCTTATCTGCGCAAAAAACTGACCGCCCTGAACGCCAATGTCCGTATCAAAGCGTCCCGCAACGCGGGCTATTCGCTGGAAACAGTGGAGGAATCACATGATTAAGAAACTGCGGCATAAATTTATCGCCATTTCGGTGCTGTCGGTCTTTCTGGTGCTGACGGTCATCATGGGGGCTATCAATATCCTCAATTATCGGCGGGTAGTGCAGAACAGCGACAGCGTGCTTGACGTTCTCAGCGAAAACGGCGGTATGTTTCCCAAGCGTTCGGAAAGCTTTGACCATAAAAACCGGAAGCATGACGACTGGTTTCTCAGCGGCATTTCGCCGGAATTGCAGTACGAGTCGCGCTATTTCACCGTTCGGCTCAACAGCAGCGGCGACGTGACCTCCGTGGATACCGGCAGAATCGCCGCCATTGATACCGACTCCGCCAAGGAGTACGCGCAGACGCTCTGCCATTCCTCCCGCGCGCGGGGATTTGTGGATAATTACCGCTATATCCGCACGGAGGACTGCGGCGATACGCTCATGATTTTTCTGGACTGCCGCAACAATCTGTCGTCCTTCCGCTCTTTTCTCTTTTACAGCGTCATCGTCTCGCTGGCGGGGATGATCGCGGTGGGGGTGCTGGTGCTGCTGCTGTCCCGCATGGTCATGAAGCCGGTGCAGGAGAGCTATGACAAACAGAAATCCTTTATCACCGACGCGGGGCATGAAATCAAAACGCCCCTCACCATCATCGACGCTGACGCGACTATTCTGGAAATGGAGTGCGGCGAGAACAACGAGTGGATTCAGGATATCCGTGCGCAGGTCAGGCGGCTGACGGCGCTGACCAAGGATCTGATCTATCTTTCCCGCATGGAAGAACAGGAAAACCAGGTGCAGATGATCGACTTCCCGCTCTCCGACGTGCTGACCGAAACGGCGCAGTCCTTCCAGTCGCTTGCCAAGGTGCAGGAAAAGACCTTCACCGTGGAGATCGAGCCGATGATGAATTTCTGCGGCGACGAGAAAGCGATCACCCAGCTTGTCTCTATTTTGTTGGACAACGCGCTGAAATATTCCGACGAACACGGCACCATTTCTTTCAAGGCGCATACCAAGGGAAAGAATGTCTGCATGGAGGTCTACAACACCGCCGAAAGCGTCGATACCCAAAATCTCGGTCGGCTGTTTGACCGCTTTTACCGTGCCGATAAATCCCGCAATTCCCAGACGGGCGGCTACGGCATCGGACTGTCCATCGCCAAGGCGGTCACCGAGGCGCACAAGGGCAGGATTGCCGCGACGTCGTCAGACGGCAAATCGCTGCTCATTACGGTCATTCTTTGATTTTTCCGACGAGGTGAACCCTTTATGCAATGGACAAACCGATATCAAAAGGCGTTCGCGCTGAGTTATGACGACGGCGTTTACCAGGATATCCGGCTGGTGGAGATACTCAACCGCTACGGATTAAAATGTACCTTCCATCTGAATTCGGGGCTGATGCATCCCGGCTCGGTGTGGTACGCCGAGGGCGTAAAGGTGGAGCGTATGCCGCCGGAACTGCTGCCGGAGGTCTACCGGGGACATGAAATCGCCTCCCATTCGGTCAGGCACAGCAATCTGGTGGAGCTTGACAGCCATGCCGTATATACCGACGTGCGGCAGGATATCGCCGCGCTGCAAGGTATTTTCGGGCGGAAAATCACAGGCTTTTCCTATCCCTACGGCGCGACCGACAGGCGCGTGACGGATGTACTCAGAAAGTGCGGCATTCGCTACGCGCGGGGGGTGCAGTCCACCTTCCGTTTTGACCCGCCTGCCGGAGAGAGCGAAAGGATGTGTCTTGCGCCCACCTGCCGCCACAAGGACGGGAATCTGTTTGAACTGGCGGAACAGTTTATTGCCATGCAGCCCGACCGCCCGCAGATTTTTCTGCTGTGGGGACACAGCTATGAATTTGATATGCAGCAGGGTTGGGAGCGATTTGAGCGCTTTTGTGAGCGTATCGCGGGACGCGATGATATTTTTTACGGCACCTGCGGAGAGGTGTTTTTATAACAGATGAAAGGAGGTGAAACATATGGATCAGAAAATGCAGGACGCTCTCAACAAGCTCAAGAGTGCGGCAGGCACCATCCGGAGCAAGGAGGACGCGATCGACTTTCTCGTGAAGGAGACCAAGCTGCCCAAGGCGGAGTGTGAAAAGGCGTTTGACGCGATTGCCAAGGTGGATTTTAAGGAACTGAGCAAGAACATTCCCGACGGTATCGCAGACAAGCTGCCCGGCGGTCTGGGCAAGAAGCTGGGATTGTAATCCGGCAGCGAAAAAGGAAAAATCTGTATTTTTCGTCAAAATTTTCGTTTTTCCCACCATACACATGAGTTATCCTATTTGTCGCACATAAATAGGAATGACTCATGTGTATTTTTTTGACGGAAGGAAGAACAAGAAAAATATGTCGGTGACATTTGAAAAATCGGACAATACGCTGACTGCGTTTCTGAGCGGGGAAATCGATCATCACACCGCTGCCGCGTTTCGTGACAGCATCGACAGCGAAGCGGAAGCGATGAAACCACAACTGCTGGTGCTGGATTTCGGGGGAATTGGGTTCATGGATTCCTCCGGCGTCGGGCTGATTATGGGAAGATATAAAAACGCCACCGCCTATGGCGGAGAGGTACGGGTCAGCAATGCGCCTCCGATGATCGAGCGCATGATCCGGCTGGCGGGAGTCGGCAGGTTGAATGTGTTATAATTAAGCATTATTTATAAAATTAACGATTT
>CACWOA010000192.1 GCA_902762395.1 uncultured Ruminococcus sp. | reverse complement strand
TTGTACATCCTGTCAAATTCAAAATACTGGCGCAGGATGCCGTCGTCAAAGCAGAAGTCGAACGCCTTGAGGGGTTCGGTCTTGGAGTAAAGCCAGAGAATGACTTCGGGCTGGTAGATTTTGAGAAGGGCTTCGGGGGTGAGGTTGAGTCCCGAGGAGCCGGACATCTTGCCGGTGGTTCCCTTGATGCCGATGAATTCGTAGCCCTGGAAAATAGGCGGCTCATAATCGAAGATCGCCTTGGAAATTTCCTTGCTGGTGTCGTAGCTGCCGTTGACGGTAGCGTGATCCTTTCCGCCCGGCTCGAAGTCAACGCCTTCAAATTTCCAGCGCATGGGCCAGTCGATCTTCCACGCGAGCTTGCAGTTGTGGTCGGTGTGGAAGTTGAAGCTGCCGTGATGCCCGCAGTCGCATTCATACTCGGCGGTCATGGCTTCCTCGTCAAAGGATGTGATCTTGGTGGTATCCCTGCCGCATTCCGAGCAGTAAATACCCACGGGGAAATATGCCTCGCGTTCGCCCTCCTTGGCGTCCTGCGTGCGGTGGCTGTCGAGAATATCGAAGATTTCGCCGCGATGCCGGAGAGCGTGCAGGATGTATTCGGTGTATTGACCGGAGCGGTACATTTCGGACTGATAGCGGTAATCCATCTCAATGCCGAATTTGTCGATGGAAGCCATAAATTCCTTCTCGAAATATTCGGCGTAGGTTTTGGCGTCGGAATCGGGAAAGGGATTTTTGACGTCCACATAAGGCTGACCGATAAATTGTTCCATGTCGCTGTCCACAGCGGCAACATTGACGGGCACCTTTCTCAGACGGTCAAATTCGTCCCACGAAAAGAGAAGCCGCGCCTTCTTGCCCATGGCGCGCAGGGCGCGCACCACAAAATAGCTGGTGGCGATATCGCGGAAGTTGCCGATATGAATGGAGCCGGAGGGACTGATACCCGCCGCGCAGACGTATTCTTCCTTATCGGGGTTGCGCTCCACAATGCGCTGTGCAATTTCTTCTGACCAATGCATTTGATGTATTCTCCTCATCTTTTCAAGAAATTTTGGTATGAGATACATTTTACTGTAAATCCGCCAAAAAGTCAATACTAATGTTAAAGTGCGAAATGCGAAATGTGAAGTGGGGAGTGGGAAGTGGTTAGTGATTCACTATCCACTATCCACAACTTAAGCACTCCCCCAGTCGGCTACGCCGACAGCCCCCTCAAAGAGGGAGCCGATAATGCCTCCCCCTCAAAGAGGGAGCCGATAATGCCTCCCTCCCTGAGGGAGGTGGCACGTTAGTGCCGGAGGGAGTGAATGTCACTAAGTTGTAGATAGTGGTTAGTGATTAGTGGGGAGTGGGGAGTGAGCAGATAACAGAATAAAGCCAAATTCGCCGGGCTGTCTTTTCTCCATGAATGCCAGCCCGGCGAATTTAGCGCATTTTAACGATCAATCACAATGATAGCAATAAAAATTGAAAATGAAAATCAGTCGGTAAACATGGGGGTGGAGAGGTAACGCTCGCCTGTGTCGGGGAGCAGCGCCACAATGACCTTGCCCTTGTTTTCGGGACGCTTGGCAAGCTGTGTCGCCGCGAATACCGCCGCGCCGGAGGAAATGCCGACCAGCAGACCTTCGCCGCGTGCGAGCGCCTTGCCTGTCGCGAAAGCGTCCTCATTCTCCACGGCGATGATCTCGTCGTAGATTTCCGTGTTCAGCGTGTCGGGCACAAAGCCCGCGCCGATGCCCTGGATCTTGTGAGGACCGGGCGTACCCTTGGACAAAACGGGAGAACCTGCGGGTTCCACAGCGACGATCCTGACATTGGGATTCTGACTCTTGAGGTATTCGCCCACGCCGGAAACCGTGCCGCCGGTGCCGACGCCCGCAACAAAAATGTCAACCTTGCCGTCGGTATCGTTCCAGATTTCGGGACCCGTGGTGGCCAGATGCGCCTTGGGGTTGGCGGGATTGGTGAACTGGCTGGGAATGAAGCTGCCCGGCGTCTCCTTGGCAAGCTCTTCCGCCTTGGCAATGGCGCCCTTCATGCCCTTGGCGCCTTCGGTCAGCACCAACTGCGCGCCGTAGGCCTTGAGAAGGTTGCGGCGCTCGATGCTCATGGTTTCGGGCATGGTGAGGATCACCTTGTAGCCTCTCGCGGAAGCGACCGCCGCCAGACCGATGCCCGTGTTGCCGCTGGTGGGCTCGATAATCACGGAACCGGGCTTGAGCAGACCCTTCTCCTCCGCGTCGTCAATCATCGCCTTGGCCACTCTGTCCTTGACGCTTCCCGCAGGGTTGAAATATTCAAGCTTGGCGTAGATGTCCGCTTCCAGTTCGTTGGAGGCAATATAGTTGGTAAGACGAAGCAAGGGGGTGCCGCCAATCAGGTCGGTAATTCTGTCATAGGTATTCATTTTGCATTTCTCCTTTAGTATTGGTTGTTTTGATTCAACCTATAAACCTATAAGTTTTATAGGCATTATATCACCCGTTTAACCGTTTGTCAAGTCTTTTTCAAAAATAAAAAAATAAAAAAACTAAAAAAAGCACTTGACAAATGAAATCATAGCTGTTATAATGATGAAGCTGTCACGCGAGGCAGTCAAAAAAAGCCAAAGCAAAGTACAGCGCCCGCCAGCCAAGCGATTATATGGCCCGGTAGTTCAGCTGGTTAGAACGCTAGCCTGTCACGCTAGAGGTCGACGGTTCGAGCCCGTTCCGGGTCGCCAATATGCTGTTATAGCTCAGTAGGCAGAGCACTTCCTTGGTAAGGAAGAGGTCGGCAGTTCGAATCTGCCTAACAGCTCCAGAGTCCCCGAAATACTTTTCTTAGTATTTCGGGGTATTTTCTTAGTATGGCATTTTTACATTCGTAAAAACAGGAGTGATAAATCTCTATGGAACAGCAAAACAACCGTCAGCCGTCTGAGGAATTTAGTGAGTTTAATGAATTCAACACAAAGGAAAGCATCCATATAGGCAACAGACAAAAGACCGGAAAAAAACAGCCCCCTCGTCAGGAAAAAAAAGACAGCCAGCCCTCCAAAAGCCGATGGCTTCTATTCGTCGGCATCGCGGCGGCAGCCGTGATGATCACAGCCGCCTCGATCACAATTTACGCGGCGCATAACTACAATAAAAACTATGTGCAGTATGATAAAGAAGACACCGCTTTTGTATCAGAAAGTGACAGTCTGGGCATCCAATTGATTTCCAACGACGTCATCGGCACGGGTATGCTTTTTGAAGATGCCGAGATTCTGGAGGCTCCCGACGCCGGCGCAAAAGTCATTCACACGCTCCCTGCCGGCACCGATCTGATGATTTATGAGGCGGTGGGAGATTATCTGAAAGTCAGCGACTCCCGCCAGATGAACAAAGGCTACGTCCTCAAGGAGAAGGTCAACACAGGGGCGCTGGATTTCGGTGAGGAAGCAAAAGACACGGACAAGGAAAAGAAGGACGAAAGCGATAAAATCACCAGTGAAACCATCGACCCCGCGACGGATTTCCCCGTCAATTCGTCTCCCTATTTCATTTATGTAGAAAAGGGTTCGCACACCATCACCATTTTCGGCAAGGACAGCGAGGGCAAATACACTGTCCCCAAGCGCACCTTCCTGACGGCGACCGGACGCACCGCTTCACTCACGCCGGTCGGCAACTTTACCATTCTCGCCAAAGAGAGATGGCATTGCTGGGGGCAGTCCTACTCCCCCTATTGCAGCAAATACTATGGCGGTCTTTTCTTTCATGGCCCTCTGTATGAAAAAATGAACTTCGGCACGCTCTATACCGGCTCTGTCAGTCAGATCGGTAAAAACGCTTCTTCCGGCTGTATGCGAACCAGCGTTGAAGCAGCCCACTTCATCTATCAGTTCTGCTGGATCGGTACCAATGTCAAGATTGTCAACGGTTCCCCTCTGAACAGGACAGCGGAAAGACCCTCTGTCAACTCACAGTATTATGACCCCGCCACCAACAGAGCGCCTGTCGCTGGAATCGCCTTTGACTATGAAAACAAAACCATCAAAATAGGAGATTCCTTCAAAGCCTCTGTCAAATTCACGCCCGAGTTTGCCTCCATAAAAGACTGCACCTGGACGACAAGCAACAAAAATATAGCGTCTATCGCGGTAAACGGAGACAACTGCACCGTGACAGGCAAATCCGCCGGAACTGCCGTCATTACCGCCACTTCTGTGGACGGCGGCTTTACCGCCACCATCAAGGTGACGGTCGTTGATCCCAACGCGCCCGTTTCTTCTGAAACCACGGCTTCCGATGAAGGGTCGTCCGAACCCGATCAGAACCCGGGCGGAGACAATTCTTCCTCTGAAACCTCTGTTTCTTCGGAAACCTCTACCACCTCATCCGAAACCTCGGCTGCCGAAACGACTCCGACAGAAACCTCTCCTTCACAGAACCCTGACCCTGATCCGCAGCCGGGCGAATAATCCCGTGTATCTCCTTTTTCGATTCCGCAGACGAAAGCGCTTACCGCTCTTTTGCCTGCGGTTTTTTTTCGCACTTTTTCCCACTTACACAATATACACAATATTTTTAACAAAATCCTGCCATAAAACAGCAGCCAAACATCCTGCAATGATTTGACATTTGACATAAAATCGCTTATAATATGTTATTGAGCATAGTGCTTTTTTCAATATCACGAATATTGCGAATTTTGCCGAATTCAACCATTCAATGCGTGAACGGGTGAACGGTTGAACAGCGCGGCGTCATTCCATCCGCGTAAATCAAACGTAAAGGAACCTGATAATGGAAAAAAATAACTTAGAAATCGGTAGTTGTCCGGAAATCCGCCGCGATTGCCGGCATTGCGGCGTGCCCTTCAGCGAGACTGGCTGCGATGAGCCGCACGAGGGCTGCGATAAGCTGCACGAGGAATGCGGCGTGTTTGGTGTATATTCCTACTCGAAAGAACTGGCGGTAGCGCCTTGCGTGTATCACGGACTGGTCGCTTTGCAGCATCGCGGACAGGAGAGCTGCGGCATTGCCGTGAGCGACAGAGGCGTGTTTAACCATCACAAGGACATGGGACTCGTGAGCGAGGTATTTAACAAGGAAATTCTCGACGGGCTGCCCGGACAAGCCGCCATCGGTCATGTCCGCTACTCCACCGCCGGCGGTTCGGTGCGTGAAAACAGCCAGCCGCTGGTTATGCGCTATATCAAGGGCTTCCTCGGGCTGGCGCACAACGGAAATCTGACCAATGCCCACGAGCTTCGCAGCGAACTGGAAGAACGCGGTGTCTTCTGGAAGATTGGCGACCGTGAACGGCGTCGTCGCCACATCGGCGGAGGAGATTTCAGGGGCCGCGCCCTCAATGGCGTTGCCGTACTTCCAAAGCAGGCTCTCCACCGTCTTCACCAGCTCGGCCTTGCCTATCGTTATGTTGATTGTCTGTGCCATATTATCAGGTTGGTGGGTTAAGTGAATAGATGATGCTGTGTATCTCCGCCTT